>DAHUYO010000087.1 GCA_027315185.1 Acidobacteriota bacterium | reverse complement strand
GACGGGCAGCACCAAGGTATTGCCGCGGATGACGCGGCTGCCTTGCTGGTTCCAGAGGCTAAGGTCGCGGCTGATGCGGCGATTCTGGTCCACTTGGCTTTCAATTTGCAACGGGCCATAGGTGAGCTGATCTTTGGGCAGACGGTAGGCGATCAGTTCGCCGTAGTGGTTCGGGCTGCAGCGGGCAGCCAGCCAAGCGGTCAGATTATCGCGGTGGTTGGGCGTGTACGGCAGCATCAGGACGAACTCCGCCTTGGTTTCGCCAGGCAGCTGCAGCATTACGTAGTAGGGATCGGTGGTGCGCGTTTCCTCTTGTCCAACCACTTGCTTGGCGATATCCCATTTGTCTTCTTTGTTGTAGAAGACCTCGGGATCGGTCATGTGATAGATGCGGTAGATCTGGGCCTGGATCTCGAACAGCGTTTCCGGATAGCGGATGTGCGCAAGCAACGTTTTCGGCATCGCCGAGCGCGGCAGGAAGAGGTGGGGGAAGACGCGGCGGTAGGCGGCGATGATCGGGTCCTGGGCGTCAAAAATGTAGAAATGCACCCGCCCGGTGTAGGCGTTGACCGTGACCTTGACGCTGTTGCGGATGTAGTTGAGTTCCCGGCTGCCGAGGTCAACCGGCTCGGAATAGGGATGCAGATCGCTGTAGGTGTAGCCGTCGAGAATCCAGGTCAACCCGCCATGGCCGTTCACGACGAGGTAGGGATCGGGGTCCAACATCAAGAACGGCGCCAGGCGATGCACGCGGCGGGTGATCTGGCGGTCGAGCAAGAGCTTGGAGCCGGGGCGGAAATAATGCGTGAGGAGGATGTTGTAATCGTTGCGGGCGATGGCCGCCACCCAGCGCATGCCCATGCCGCCGATGGGAATGCCGGTGGAGGCATGGAAGCGGCTGTAGGCGTTGTCCTCGCCTTTGGGATAGTCAAACTCCGGCTGCTTGGTGTTGACGAAGACGGCGTGGTTGTTTTGCTCCCCGAAGTAAATCTGCGGGCGCTGGAGCTGGAAATAGGGCACGGAGCTGACGGGAGGTGCGTCCTTGAGGAAATACCGCGGCTGGCCATTGGCATGAGCGGCGTTGACCAGGGCCGCAACCGCGCCATATCCGTGGGTGTATTCCAAGCGCAGGTTGACCCAGGTTTGGGCTTGGTCCGGCAGGAGGTTGGTATCCAAGGAGCGCGCGGCGATCATCACTTCCCGCTTGCGGCCGTGGATCATGTAGCGGTCGAAATCCACGTCGGGAAAGGTGTAGTAAGGCCGGAGCGTTTGCAGCTGCGTGATGTTGTCGTGGAACGGCCGCCAATCCCACAGGCGAATGTTGTCCGCCGTTCCGGGATACTGGCTCAGGTCTAGCGTATCGGCCTTGTTCGGCCGATATTCCTTCTGCTGGATGGTCTGGGCGATGTTGTAGGCCATGCGCGTGGCATGGATATGATTGGCGATGTAAGGGGTCTCCAGCGCGAGTTCATTGGGACGGACGTAGAGTTGCCGCACCGTGGCCTCGACCAGGGAAGGCAAGATTAGCAGGGCGATGAACACCGCCGCCACGGCGCCGGCGAGAGCCTTCGGATTCCAGAAGCGGCCAAATAGCCGCCATGGGGCGCCGGGAAAATCGGCGATGCGGGCGGTCGAGCCCGACCCATGGCCGGTGAAACGGTCGGTCTCCGCGCCGGCTGTGGCCGGCCTGGCGCGGCCCACGGGGTGGGCGAGCAAGCAGGCGGCCGCAAGCGCTAGGGCTAGCACGATCTGCACCCAATACAGCGGCAGCGCCCAATGCGCGTCTACATAGTCGGCGCCGTAGAGAAAGCTATGGCGGGAATACAGGATGGAGTAGCGGGCGAAGAACTGCGCGCCGGCGAACAGGACGAGCAATACCGCGCCGCCGACGCGCACCACTCCGGCCAGCGAAAGCGGGAGCGGGGCGCGGTTCACCACCGGCGGGGGCGGGGCATAGCCCTGGGACTGGGCCAGTATCCGTTCCCGCCAATCGCCCATACGGTCGGCGGAGGAGCCGGCCGCGAGGGCCATGGCGTAGACCACGAGGGCAAGGACCAATAACGCCGCCAGCCAGCCGTAGAGCATTTCGTAAAAGGGCAGGCGGAAGAGATAGAACGTGAGGCCATGGCCGAAGATGGGATCGCGGTAGCCGGGCTCCGGGCGCGCGCCCAAGAACAGGGCAATCGTCCAGGGATTCAGCAGTTGGACGGAGATGAAGATGCCCAGGACCGCCGCGGCGGCATAGCCGGCCCAGCCAAACAGGCGGGTGCGTGACAGCGGGGTGGCGGCACGCCCGCGCGCCACCCGGAAAACCGCGGCGAGGCAGGCCATGGCCACGACGGAGCCGACCGCCTGGGGAATCCATTCGACGCGGATGTAGCGCCAATACGTGGGTAGCTGGCCGAGGTCGCGCCACCAGGCGAGGCTGAGCAGGAAACGCGATCCCTCGATCAAGAGGAACAGGACCGCGACGGCGGCGCCGATGTCACGCGCGAGGACGGTGGGGTCTGGGTACCCGCGGCGGCGGCTCCACAGCGTGTGGGCGGCCACCAAGACGATGGCGGCAAGAACCAAAAAGTTGATCATCAGGGCTTGGGGCGCAAGGATCGGCCCAAGGGATCAGGATACGCCCGCGAGCTGGATCGCGCAGCTAAGGGCCTCTAGCGAGTTTCAGGGAGCGCAGCCCACGATGGCGATTGTGCTGGCGTAGGCCAGGCTTCAGTCGGACGGCGGCGCGCGGCGACCGGGAGTTGTGGATGTGTCGCAGCGGCTACGGGGCCGGCGAGGCGATTGGGGACAGTCGCCAAACGGTGAGCAACGTGCTAGTTCAGCGGGCCAATTTTGGGAGAACCATTTAGCATGGCCGATCGTTCATTTTCATGAGGTTGCGGACGCAAATGTTACGTTTTCGCATCCCGTGACGGGCCGAGGCAAGCGGCCGCGAACTTGGCGCGTCAAGACTATTCCCGGACGACCTGGGTGGGACGCTTATCACTGCGTAACCCCAGGTAGGCGGGTGCGCGCATTTTGCCATCCGGCGTCCACTCCAGGAACTTGGCTTCCACCACCAGCGTGGGCGCGACGGGGTGAAAACGGCTGTTTGGCAGGCCGGCGACGGCGGCGCGGCTGTGGGGCAAGGCGCGCATGCGGGCGAGCAGGTCACGGCGCACGGCGGCGCTGAACCCAGTGCCCACATTGCCGATATAGCGGTACTGCCGCTCGCCCGGCTCATAAACGGCCAGGAGCAAGGAACCGAAATAATCCCGCGAGCCTTGGGGATCGGTATAGCCGACGATGACCGCCTCCTGGCGGCGTTCCAGCTTGAACTTAAGCCAATCCCGGCTGCGACCCTGGGCATAGGCGGAGTCCGCGCGTTTGGCCATCACGCCTTCCAAGTTTCGCTGCTTGGCGAGAGCGAGGAGCTCGATGCCGCTGCCGGCAACGTGATCGGAATAGCGGATGGCGGCGCCAGTGGCGAGATGCTGCTGGAGCCACGCCTTACGGGCCATGAGGGGCGTTTTGAGGAGGATGGCGCCGCGCGCGTAAAGGAGATCGAAGGCGTAAAAGACCACGGGATATTTCTCCCGGGCGCGGGCGACCTCGGCGTCGCCAGTGAGGTTGATGCGCTGCTGGAGGCGGGAAAAATTGGCGCGGCCTTTGCGGTCCAAGGCTACAATTTCGCCATCCAGGACCGCGTCCACCGGAGCGTTTCCATCGCCCGCATAATCTCCGTCTTCCCCGTCGCCATGGAGGGCCTTCCCGAGGACGGCTAACTCGGGATATTGGCGGCTGATGTCGCGGCCGGTGCGGGAGACCCATTGCACTCGGCCCTGGCGGCAATAGGCCAGGGCGCGGACGCCATCCCATTTGATTTCGTACAACCACTGGGGATCGGAAAAGGGCTGGTGGCTCAGCGTGGCGAGCATGGGGCGCAATTTGTCCGGCATGGGGCCGGCAACTGCGCCGGGCAGGGAGAGAGGCGAAAACGCCGCGGATCCCGCTGGCCGGGGAGAGCGGCGGCCCGCGGATCCGGTGTGGAGAGCGGCGCGGAGCGCCGATGGCGGTTGCGGGGATGTTGATTTGGCGCGGCGGGCATGCGCGGCGCGGGGCGCGGCCGCCGATGCCCGCCGGGAGGTAGCCGCTGGTTTCCGCCGCCGAACCCCGTGGGGCGCGCGCACGGCCTTGGCGGCATTTGCCGCCGGCGCCGGCCGGTGGGCGCGGGTCCCTGCGCGGCTAGGCCGCGCGTCCCGCGTACGCGCCGCTGCGGGCCGCGCCGCGGCTCGTGCGGGGGCGTGCCGCGTCTGCCTTCCGCGCGCCGCAGGCGCGTAGGGAAATTCGCCGCTTTCCGGCGCCGGGTTTGCCCTCCTGGCAACCGGCCCGGTCCCCGCCGATGGCGGATCCGCGGAAGTTAACTTCATGCCGCTGATGACCGAGCCTTTGTGCTGCTCGGCGCGGTCGCCGTAGCGGGCGAAATCGTCGTGCTTTTTGATCAGCAGCCAGGCATTGTCCTTCGCGCTCCGATGGCGCATCTGGGCCAGGGCGAACTCGCCCCGCAGCCGCTGGCCGTACAAGATGAATTTCAAGCTGCCGCGGTCCCATTGGTGCAGGGGCGGTTGGTGGCCGACGATCTCGTACTCGCCGATATCCCAGACGACAACCGTGCCGGCGCCGTAGCTGCCGGCGGGGATTTCGCCCTCGAAGCGCAAATAATCCAGCGGGTGGTCTTCGGTCTGCATCGCCAGGCGCTTGACCTCGGGATCGAGGGTCGGCCCCTTGGGGATGGCCCAACTCTTCAGGACGCCGCCCATCTCGAGGCGAAGATCGTAGTGGAGGTGGGACGCGGCGTGCTGCTGGACGCAAAAGCGGCGGCGGTCGGGGGTGCGGAGGGCGCGGAGGCGTGGCGCGGTGGGTTCCGGCCGCGGCTCGGGTTCGGGGGTGCTGGAAAACTGGCGCTTGCGGCGATACTCGGCCAGGCTCATGCGTGCTCCTTTTAGCCCCGATGACTTTTGGCGCCGGTGGTTTGCCCCGGCTACATGATCTCCGGGGCGGTCATACCCAGCAGTTCCAATGCTTGCGCGAGTTGGCGCTGGGTGACGGCCACGAGGGCGAGAAGGGCGGCGCGGCGGCCGGCATCTTCCTCGGCCAGCACCGGGCGGCGGTGATAGAAGTTGTTGAAGGCCTGGGCGAGTTGGAAGGCGTACTTGGCCACATACGCCGGTTCGCCGGCGGCGAGGGCCTGATGCACGGTCGCTTCCAGGCGGGCGGCCAGACTGAGGAGATCCCAAATATCGGTGGCGGTGAGCAATTCGGCGCCGGCGGCGGGATCGGGCTGGACGCCGGCGGCTTCCGCCTTGCGCAAGATGCTGGCGGCGCGGACGGCGGCATATTGCACATATGGGCCGGTCTCGCCGTCAAAGCTGAGGGCGTCCTCGAAATCGAAGGCGATCAGGGCGTTGCGGGTGAACTTGAGAAGAAAATAGCGGGCGGCGCCGGTGGCGATGGGGCCGGCGAGGGCCAATTGACCGGCGCCGTCGAGCTCGGGATGGCGCTTGGCGACTTCAGCCCAGGCGCCGCGCAGCAGGCGGTCGAGGAGGTCGTCGGCTTTGACGCCGAGGCCCTTGCGGCCGGAGACCTCGACGTGGGATTTGCGCTCCTCCTCGGGACTGAGTTCGTAGCCGAGTTCACGGGCGCAGCGGGGAGTGAGGGCGACCATTTCATAGCTGAAATGGACGCTGCGGCCGGCCTCATCCGCGTAGCCAAGGGCGCGAAGGCCGGCTTGCACGACTTCCTGCAAATAGCTTTGGCGGGTATCAATGACATTGAATACCCAGCGGGCACGGCCGAACGGAGGAGCGTTATCATCACCGCCCTCCGCGGTGGTGATCCAGGGGCCGGTCTGGCCGTCCAGCGGCTGGCCGCGGCGGTACTGAAAATCGCGGCCGAGGAGGCCGAATTTCCAGAGTTGATAGGCGATGTCCTTCCCCACGTAGGTGACGGTGCCGTTGGAGCGGACGATGACCTTGGCGGCGTCACCGGGTGCGGCGGATCCGGCGTCGCCGCCGGCGCCCGACTCGGCATCGGCATCCGCCTCGGCGGCCTCGGCGCTTTCGCCCTGGCGCCAATCCATGACCCAGCAGCCGGCGTTTTTGCCTGCGGTCTCCAGGCGAATGGCGCCGCGCGCCTTCATTTGCTCAAAGGCTTCCCGCCAAAAATGGAGCCGCAGGATCTCGCTTTCGCGTGGCAACACGTCGTAGGCGATATGCAGCCGGCGCATGGTGCGCAGATGGGCGGTGACGATGGCGCCGGCGACCAGAGCGGCGATTTCCGCGGTGGAACTGGTGCTTCGGCCGTCCTCCGCTTGCTCAATGGCGGCGAGCGCCGCGGCGCGCCATTGCACGCTTGCGGGGTTTTCCGCATACAGGCGGGAGACGCGGGAATAGAGGTCCCAACAGAAATAATCGAAGGAGTAGGTCGCGCGGTGGCGTTCGGGGATGAGCGGGAGGTAGTGGGGCGCGGGCGAGATGGCGCCCTCGTCGGCCAGGGTGCGGCGTTCAACTTCATACACCCGAATTTTTGTGGTGAGCGCGCCTGGAGTTTCGCCCGCTTCCAAGCGCTCCAGGCCGACGGCGACGTCAGCGACCTGGACGCCAGTGTTGTCAATGTAGTTCTGCACTTCAACGGTTTCGCCGCGAAAGCGGAGCAGGCGGGCGAAGGTGTCGCCTAGGACGGCGTTGCGCAGATGGCCGATGTGGGCGGCTTTGTTGGGATTGATGTTGGTGTGCTCGACGATGGCTTTGCCGCCGAGCGCGGGGCGCAGGCCGGGATCGCGCTGCGCGGCGGCGGCCTGGGCAAAGAGCCATGCCCGGTCCACGAAGGCGTTGAGATAGCCGCCGCCAGCAGCCTCGGCGCGAGCCAGGCCGGGGGGCAGGGCCATGCCGGCGGCGATCTCCTGGGCCAAGGCGCGGGGCGGGCGGCGGAGGCGACGGGCCAGATCGAAGCACAGAGGGAGGGCAAAATCGCCGAGTTCCGCTTTCGGCGGACGTTCCACGACCAAGGCGGCGGCCAGGGCGTCCGGGCCCTCCGGCGCGGCATCCGGCCAATGCGCCGCCACGAACGCTGCGACCGCGCGGCGGAGAGATTCTTCCAGGGCTAAATACACGGATTCGATTATAGGGGCTGGGGTTGCTGGTGGAGGACTGCCGGGTCGGCCTCATTGGCGCCGGAGGTGTACGTGGGCGGCATTGCGGGCGTGGCGTCGCGAGCCGGGCGTGAGCTTCTAAGGTTGCTGGGCCGGGGTATCGGGGAGCGTGCCGGATGTCTAGGCCGCTCGGGGCGGCCGGCTTCATGTGGGTCGAGAACGACGTCCCCGGCTGACCCTGGAAGTTCGCGCTTGGAGACGGAGTGGAGCTCAATGTAAAGCGGGTCCGTCTCGGCGTCATGGTGCAGCTTGACGGGGCGCTCCTGATGGCCGTTGCCGGGCCGACGGGAGCTGTGGTCGCGAGGAGCGAGTCGTGGCACCTGGGCACCGACTCGCCGCTGCGTTCGTCGCAGGGCAATTTGGCATACGTTCTAGGCGGCCTACGGATCGCGCACGGGCTGAAGGCAGTCGCGGGGGGCGCGGCGTCGAGGCTGGCCGGCGGCAGTCCCGACCCCGCGGCGCAACCTCCGCGCCGGCGCGCCGGGCCGGCGCGGCCTCGCCACCGTCGGCCACGCGGCTCCCAACATCGCCGCCGAGCCATCGAGGCCAGCGGAGGTGGCGCGACGCCCCAAGGCGGTGAACGAGTCACTGCGGCCGAACTCGAGAGGCTGGCGTCCCCGTGGGTCCGCCGCGGGTTCGAATATGGCGTCGGTCTCGGTTTCGCCCGATCGTGGCGCCGAGGCGATTCTTTCGCCGGCGCGCGTACAGAGCCGGCCAGCACCGGGGCTCACGCGCCCGCTGGATCACCGGGAGCCGGCCGGAGCGCGTACTCCAGCACTTGCGAGAGGCCCGGAAAGACGAAGAGCGTTTCGGCCAAGTCGTGGGCCGTCAGATGGCCGCGCATCGCGAAAGCCATCTGCTGTACCAATTCGCCGGCGAAGGCTCCGAAGGCGTGGGCTCCGATCAGATGCCGGTCCGCGGCAGAGAAGATCACCTTGACCAGGCCGACCGGTTCGCCGACCACATTGCCTGCCGGGCAGACGTCCGCATATGCCTGCCGATGCACGTACGTCGCGATGCCGCGCGCCTGGCAGTCCTCTTCGGTGAGTCCGGCGCCGGCAACCGCGGGTGTGAGGCCGACGATGTAAGGCACCAGGCTCTCGTCGAACGCGTCCGACCGGCCGAGCAAGGCGTTGCGGGCGGCGGTACGGGCGCCGTGGGTGGCCAATGGCGAGAGTTGGCCCCCGCCCCGGCGGACGTCGCCGGCCGCAAAGATGTGCGGCACGCGAGTGCGCAGGGCGGTGTCCGTCTCAATCCCATGCCGGTCGTAGGCAACCCCGGTCAGATCGAGGCCGAAGCCCTCGACGGTGGGAACCTGCCCCGCGGCCAGCAGCACAATATCGCCCGCCGCTTCGATCGTGTCCGCGGCCGAGGTTCCGCGCACGCGCAGACCGCCCTCCCCGGGGCGCACCGACTCCACGCGCACTCCGGTGCGCACCACGATGCCCAATGTCGCCGCATGCTGAACGATGGCTGCTCGTACGTCACCATCGACGCTGCCTAGAATGCGATCCGCCAATTCCATCACCGTCACGCGGGTGCCCAGCCGCGCGAACATGTAAGCGAACTCCATCGCGATGACGCCGCCGCCGATCACCACCAGCGACGCGGGCGGCGTCCGCATCTGCAGCAGCTCAACGTGTGTCAGCGCGTGCTCCAGCCCTTCGATTGGCGGCCGGGCTGTGTGGGCACCGGTGGCGACCAGAATCCGCTCGCCGCGGAGGCGCTCGTCGCCGACGGCAATCGTATGCGGATCGAGGAACCGCCCGCCGCCGAACACGAGATGCGCCCCTTTGGACCGCAACTCCGCGGGCTTGGGATCCCCGCAGCCGTGCAAGATGCGCTGCGCGCGGTCGACCGCCGCGGCCCAGTCGATAGTCACTGGGCCGGTGACTATGCCAAATTCACTGAGCCGATCCGCGAGTTGGTAAAGTTCGGTGACCCTGACCAGGGTCTGCTTGGGGATTCACCCATAGTTCAGTCAGGTGCCGCCCAAGCGGTCGCGCTCGACTACGGCCACGGTCTTGTGCAGGCTGAGAGCGACCGCCGCGGCTGCGCCGCCGGCGGGCCCGCCCCCTAGGACGATAAGGTCGAAGTTACTCGCATCCGCCATCGAGGCTTCTTTTCGATGCGGCCGCTAGGGTGCGCGCTGCAGAACGCCCTGCAGAACCGTGCCTGGGCTAACTGTATTGTACACGGTGCCGTATTTCTTGACGTTTTCGTGCAGCAGCTCGAGATGCCGGCTGTCCGCGTCGGTATCAACCAGGATTTGGTATTCGATGCGCTCCATGCGCGGCGGCACGTTCTGGCGAACGCCGTGGATGCGGACTTCAACGCCCCGCAATGAGATCTGCAGCATCGGAGCCACGCGCTCGATGCCTTTGATCATGCACGCGGCCAGCGCGGCGAGGAGGAGCTCGGCCGGGTTCAGGGCGTCGCGCCGGCCGGCCAGCGCGGTATCGAGCTTGACGGTGGCGTCCTTGCAAGTAGCCAGGCTGCCCGCGGCGTCCACCCGGCGTGCCGAGACGGAGAACTCCAGCGGCTGGCTCACGCGCGCCTCCCGGCGGTGGGCGTGGCGGGCGTTCGCATCGCGGGGCGGGGCGCCGGCGGCGCGGCCGCGAGGGGTCCGCGGCGGCGGCGCGGGTCCGTTGGCCGGGCCTCACACGGGCGTGGGTTCGGCCGTCGGAACATGGGCGTACCAGGGTTCGAGCACGATGCGCCGCGCGTGCGCGGCCAACTCCCGCAAAGGCGCGACCTCCCGGCTCCGCCGCGCCCGGAGCACCGGATCGGTCACGCTGAGCGGCGTAAGCGCCTGATTTACCACCCAGGCGAGAGGCGAGATGCCGGCGCGGCCGAGGTCGCTTTCGAGCCGCATCGCCTCATGGATCGGTGTCATCTCGGGGAGCGTCACCAGCAGCATCATGGTGAATCGCGGATCCCGCAGGCGGGGAAGCAGCAGTTGCACGGCGCCGGATGTTCCGCCCGTCTTTCGCAGCACTTCGCGATGATAGGCCTGGGCGGCGTCGAGCAGGAGGAGGGTGTGGCCGGTCGGCGCCGTATCGATCACGACGAACTCGTCCTGGCCGCGAGCCACGGTATCGGCGAAGGCGCGGAATACGGCAATCTCCTCAGTGCACGGTGATCGCAGGTCCTCCTCGAGCAGCGCGCGACCCTGGGCGTCGAGGTCCCGGCCGGCGGTGGCGAGCACCTCCTCGGCATAGCGCTGCGTTTCGGCCGCCGGGTCAATGCGGGTAAGGTGAAGGGTCGCGGGCCGCTCCCAGGCCGCTGCCGCGACGTGCGCCGCCGGATCGGTTGTCGTCAACGTCACGCCGTGGCCCGCGCGAGCAAGGCGGATGGCGATGCGCGCGGCGAGCGTGGTTTTGCCGACGCCGCCCTTGCCCATGGTCATCACCACGCCCTTGCCGCGCGCCGCGATCTCGTCGATCAGGTGGTCGCATGACTCGCCCTGCTCGAACCGCTCCGCGGCAGCAGCGGGGGCCGGGGCAGGGGTAGGGTGGCCGGCGAGCATCCGCCGCAGCGCCGCGACGCCGACTAAGCCGAAGGGCAGCAGCGGCACCGTAACCCTGGGAAGGGCGCGAAGCGCCGCGGGCATATCGTCCAATGCGGCCTTTCCCTGTTCCTCCAGGGCGATGGCGGTCGCGTCATCCCTGTCCTGCGCGCGAAACACGCCATTGAGGACCAGCCGCAGGTTGCGCAGGCCGAGCGAGCGCAGCTCACCGTGCGTGCGTGCGGCCTCAGCGAGGGAGGCGACGTCCGGACGCGCCACCAGCACGAGGCTGGTGCGTGTTGGGTCGCGCAGCGTGGCATGCGCCGCGGCATAGAGCGCCCGCTGCGCCGCCAGGCCGGCGAGTGGGCCGAGACACGACGTTCCACCGGCGCTGGCCGCGATGAATGTGGACCATGCCGCCGGCAACTCCAGCAGGCGCAGCGTGTGGCCGGAGGGCGCGGTGTCGAAGATTACGTGGTCGAACTCTCGTGTCGCGGCGTCGCTCCCGAGCAGCTTCGAAAACTCGTCGAACGCGGCGATCTCGACGGTGCACGCGCCCGACAACTGCTCTTCGATGCTCGTCACTGCCGCCGCCGGCAGTACGCCACGGTACGGCCCCACGACGCGATCGCGGTAGGCGCGCGCGGCCTGCTCCGGATCAATGTTCAGTGCGGAGAGGCCGGGCACTTCGGGCACCGCGGTTGGCGCCCCAGCCAACGTCACCCCGAGCACTTCGTCCAGATTGGACGCGGGGTCGGTGCTCACCAGCAGTACCCGCTTGCCGTCGTCCGCCAGCCCGACCGCCGTCGCACAGGCGGCCGACGTCTTGCCGACGCCGCCCTTGCCGGTGAAAAAGAGAATGCGAGTGGGGTCAGGGACGGGTGTAGGCATCGGGCGGCTCCCTTCAGCAGCAGGTTCCGCTCTTTTTCGCTGGCTGCTCGGCGCCCGGCTGGGCCGCCGCCGGTGCGCAGCAAGAGCTAGGCGCGGGCTGGTGCACGGCGGGCGTGCTCGCATTTGCCGCCGCCTCGCTGCTCAGATAGCGGCCGGCCAGGTCCAGAACCGCCGCCGCGGGCGCCTCCTTGACCTGCTTCGCTATGGTGACCGCGCGCCACATGTCCTCGCGCGCAACCCCGAGCTTCCGTGCCCTGTCAAAATGGGCCTTGAAACAAGGCTCGCAGCTGGATGCGATCGCCGCACCAATGGCGACCAGCTCGGCAACCGCGTCGGTGAACAGGCTCGGCCCTGGCCCCTGCAAGCCAGCCCAGCGAGCCAGCTCGGCGCGCGAAGGGTAGGCGCCGCTACACTGGGTGCGGCCGTTGACCTTGACCAGTGGCAGGCCCGCATCGCCCTTGGTCTCGAGCGCCGCGCGCACGGCGGCGTCCTGCGCGAAGGCGGCTGGCTGCTGGGCGAGATTGAAGCGTTCCACCGACACGCCCTGGGCCTTGAGCCAGTCGAGATCGGCGGCGAAGCGCGTAAGTTGGGGATCGACTGAGGGGCCACATACGCCCGTCGAGCAGCACATGGCTGGGTCGAAGACCTGAACTGTAGTCATGGCATTCTCCTTTTTGTTGACCGCGGACTCACACTGCCTCCAGCAGAGCCTTAAACCGCTGCAGCGCGGCCGGGACGATGCAATAGCTGACCCGGGGGCCATTCTCGTTGGCCTGCACCAACCCGGCGCCCTTCAGAATGCGCAAGTGCTCCGAAATCGTCGATTGCGCCAGGGGTAGCTCGTCCACGATGTAGCTGCACATGCGGGCCTCCTTGCGGGCAAGCATGCGCAGGATTCTCACGCGGGCCGGATGCCCGATGGCCTTGGCCAGCGCCGCCAGGTCCCGATCCGCATCGGGACCCTGCAGCCGGGCCCGGGCATGCCGGGTGGTGGGTGAACTCGCTGGGGTACAGCACGCGCTAGCTGGGCGGTTGACCTTCATATAATCGTTCATCGTCGAACAGCGATAGTATAACCCGCCTCGCTCGCCGGCGCAACAGGGTCCGGCTCAGGCCGGGGATCCAGGGGGCGTCCGTGCGGATCGCCGGTTACGCCCGTTTGCCGCCTTCGGGCGTGCCCGGCGGACTTGACAAGCCCGACCTGGCCGCGCTGCGGGGAAATTACGCCCACGCAAGTGGAAGCGCGGGCCGTTGCGGCCGGCGTGCAGGAGCCATGCGGGAACGTCCTTGCCAGGGCCGTGGCGCGAGATCATGATCACCAAGCGGTATTTGGCCGGCGGGCGCGATTTGCGGAACTCCGGTTGGGTGCCGACATCCGGGCGCATGGGAGTGTCCGCCGTAGGATGTTGGTAGCTCTTTGCAGGTTCTCCGGGGAGGGCGCTGGAGCGGAGCTTGCGGCTGGCGCGGGCTCTTTTAGGGGCGGCCATTGCGGGGGAGTGTAACACGGCAGGGAGTTACACGAGGGTTGGCGGGCGGCGGCCAAGGCGGGCGCGGGCCGCACGGGAGGGGCTGCCGCCGGGGCCGGCTCGGGGACTGCGCTGGGCGACGGGCGAGGACGCTTGTCCCGCTTGCTCCGCGCCGGCCGCGGCGTGGCCCACGGCGGCGGCGGGCATTTGCTACCATGGATTTTCCGCGCAGTTAGACTCTGGTCGGAGGTGTGAATGTCTATTCGTGTCGGCATCAATGGCTTTGGGCGCATCGGGCGCAACGTTTTCCGCGCCGCATTGGCGAATCCGGACGTGGAAATCGTGGCGGTGAATGACCTGACGACGCCGGCCATGCTGGCGCACTTGCTGAAGTACGATTCGGTGCTCGGCAACCTGCCCAACACGGTATCCGCCAGCGACGACGCGATTATCGTGGATGGGCGGAAGATTCGGGTGTTCGCGGAGAAAGATCCGGCGGTGCTGGACTGGCCGGGGGTGAAGGCGCAGGTGGTGGTGGAATCCACCGGGCGGTTCACGGATGCCGTGGAGGCCAAAAAGCACCTGCGCGGGACGGTCAAAAAGGTCATCATCTCGGCGCCGGCGACGAATGAGGACTTCACTATCGTGCTCGGGGTCAATGACCGCGCCTACGATCCGGCGAAGCATCACGTCATCTCCAACGCCAGCTGCACCACCAACTGCCTGGCGCCGGTGGCGAAGGTGGTACATGACAATTTCCGCATCGTGGCGGGCTCGATGACCACGGTGCACTCGTACACCAACGATCAGTGCACGCTGGATTTTCCGCACAAGGATTACCGGCGGGCGCGGGCGGCGGCGATCAACATGATCCCCACCAGCACGGGGGCGGCCAAGGCGCTGCACCTGGTGATTCCGGAGCTGAAGGGCAAGCTGGACGGGTTTTCGCTGCGGGTGCCGACGCCGGATGTTTCCGTGGTGGATTTGGTGGCGTTCGTGGAGAAGAAGACCAGCGTCGAGGAAGTGAACGGAGCGTTGGAAGCGGCAGCCGGCGGGGCGATGACGGGGATTTTGGGATATGAGACGGCGCCGCTGGTGTCGCGGGATTACCTGGGCGACTCGCGGTCTTCCATCGTGGACGCGCCGATGACGCGGGTGATCAGCGGGAACTGCGTGAAGGTGATTGCCTGGTACGACAACGAGTGGGGATATTCCTGCCGGGTGCGGGATCTGGTGGCCTTTCTGGCGAAGAAGGGGCTGTAAGCGACGTTTGCCGAGGCGGTGCGCGGCGGGCTAAGACCCGCCGGCAATCGCCCTGAAGCCGGTGCCGCGCTAGGGGCGGTCGGCCGCGGCCGCGGCCCGTCACAGCCGGCTTGGCGCAATCGGTCCCGGCGGCAGCTCTGGGCTGGCAAGATGCCCCACCCGCTGGCGGCACCCCGCCCGCTCCGCCTCCGCGGCCGTGCGATTATAGGGATTCCCCGGCCTATGAACGAAACGCGCGAAAAAGACTACCGCCCGGAGGAATTTGAATTGCATTGGGCGGAGCTGTGGGCGGGGCGGGAGTGGGGGGCGAAGCCAGCGGCGAAGGCGGCGCGGGGCCGGTATTACGTGCTGGAGATGCTGCCGTATCCCAGCGGCACGCTGCACATGGGGCATGTGCGGAACTACGCCATCGGGGACGCGCTGGCGCGGTTCATGCGCATGCGAGGCTACGACGTGATGCACCCGATGGGCTGGGATTCCTTCGGGCTGCCGGCGGAAAACGCCGCGATCCGCAACCGGACGCATCCGCGGGAATGGACGCTGGGCAACATCGCGCACATGAAGCGGCAGGACCAGCGCTTCGGCTTCAGCTACGACTGGAGCCGCGAAGTGACGACCTGCCTGCCGGAGTACTACCGGTGGAACCAATGGTTCTTTCTCCAGTTCTACCGGCGGGGCTTGGCGTTCCGCAAAAAGGGAACGGTGAACTGGTGCCCGAAGTGCGCGACGGTGCTGGCGAACGAACAAGTGGCCGGGGGGGTGTGCTGGCGGCATGAGGATACGGCGGTGGAGCGGCGGGAGCTGGACCAGTGGTATTTCCGCATCACGCAGTACGCCGAGGAGCTGTTGCAGGGGCTGGAGGAGCTGCCGGAGTGGCCGGAGCAAATCGACGGTGAAATCTTAGCAGATGGTCTTTGGACGTTGTCATACGTGAGTGATGTTAGAGAGAATAGTCGCATCCGGATGGTCATTGCTTGCGGCGGATTG
>DAHUYO010000086.1 GCA_027315185.1 Acidobacteriota bacterium | reverse complement strand
CGGCCGCGAGTACCCGCTGCCGGCTTCGCCAGAACGGGCTATGGTGCGTGCCCACATATGCGGGATGGTCGTTGAACTCGACCATCAAGATCTGATCTTGCGGATCACTGGCCCGCGCGAACGCGGCGATGGCGTCGGCCGCCTCCTCGGATTTGCCCGCCATGCTCCCGCTGCGGTCCACCACGATCGCCACGCTGATCGGCGCGTTGCCCTCCTCGAACAGCGTCAGCTTTTGCCTCTGCCCATCCTCGTAGACCTGGAAATCCCTCCCAGGCAGCCGGGAGACGAAGCGCCCGTGCGGGCCCGTCACCACCACCGGCAATACAACTAAGGCCGAGGTCGTCGAGAACTGAAACCGAGGGCGCGGACGCGCCACGGCCTGCGACGCCGCTGGCAATCCGCAGGCAAGCACCAGCGCAAGCACCCAAGCATAAGCCGCCGTTCGCGGCCTTAACGCGCAGTTCATACGGTCACCTCGTCTGCCTTTATTGGTCCTGACATTTGCCTCTCCTGCCCGCGGGGTCGCGCCGTTTGTATCTGGGGCAGGGTCGGCGCGAACAGGCAGCGGCATTCCGCCGGGCGGGCTGGAGCGCCGGAGTCCTCGCCAGCGGTATCGGGAAACCGCGTGCAGGCCAGCAGTGCGGCCCCAGCGACGCGCGGACGGTGGCTGGGGCGAACCGGGCTTCCAGTCCCGCCCGCGCCAGGCAAGCGGGTCCCGTGGCGCAGCCGCGCTGGGGCCCGCGCCAGTCAGTGGGGTGCCCAGCAGGGGCTGAGGACGCCCGCGCCGCACCTCGCCTGCGGCGCCTTCCAACCATCACGTCCGCTAACCGCGCCAGCGACCGAACAGGTAGACCCCTGCTAGATTTACCGCCGCGGCAATGCCCGCCAGCCAAAACACCCACATCGTGATGAAAATGATCCGAAGCATGGAATGGTCCTTGCCGCGGGAACAGCATGCGGCCGGCGCCGGTTCGCGCCCGACCGGTGGATCTGCTCCGCCGCAACGCCCGCGCACCCGTCGTCATGCCTTGACCTTATCCCTTCCGCCTTCGCCGGTCTGCGCACAACCGCACTGTCTCGCTGGTCTGCCGCCGCGCGGCGCGTGAAGCCCGCGGCGGCGGGCAAACCGTACCGTCGCGCTCACAATTGCACAGTGCGCGCGCCCCGTCCCCGCTAACGTAAAAAGGGTAGCCCCTCAGGGCCGCCCGCACGTGGCCGGCCCAGGGCGCGACGTTTGGAGGTAAGTTCGATGCGCAGATGGTACATTCTCGTTATTTGTTTGGCGATGATGGGGTCCATGTTTCTGCCCAGGGCTCGGGCGGACAATTGGAACAAGAAAACCGTCATTACCTTTAGCGGTCCCGTCGAGATCCCCGGCATGGTGTTGCCCGCCGGAACCTACATGTTCAAGCTGATGGACTCACTGGGGGACCGGAACATCGTCCAGATCTTCAACGCGAACGGGACGCATCTGTTCGCCACCATTCTGGCAATCAGCAATTTCCGGATGACCACGACCAATAGGACCGTAATCACGTTCTCCGAGCGGCCCCTGAACACTCCGATTGCTCTGCACGCATGGTTCTATCCCGGCGACAACTTCGGCCAGGAATTCGTCTATCCCAAGGCGGAGGCGCTCGCGTTGGCCAAGGCGAATCAGGCGCCCGTGCTGACGATGCCACCGGAGTTTGCCGCGGCGATCACCGCTCCTCCCGCCGCCGCGGATAAAACGCTTCGGCAGGCGCCGATCGCCGCCGTCGAACCCAGCGGCCAGGAGGTTCCGGCTGAAACCGTCGTCGCACCCCAGCCTCCGGCCCCCGCCTCAGCGGAAGTCGCCGCGGCGGCGCCCCCAGCACTCCCCAAGACAGCCAGCGAACTGCCGCTGATAGCGTTGTTGGGCACGCTGCTGCTCGCGGCGGGGCTGGGCATGCTCGCATTCTCCCGTCGGAGGTCCGCGTAGCAAGAGCGCTACCGCTGCCCCGGCCCAGCTCGCGGCCGGGGTGGCTCGGGAAGGGAGGTCGCATCCCTCGTCCGAGATGCCACCGCTTGGCGGTTTAGGGTTGCACGTAAGGTCCGAGCCGGAAGCAGCCCTGCGGCCCAGACCCCTCATGCGCGGCGCGTCGGGACGGTGGAACGCCCGCCCTACTCCCTAACGTCGGGCGGTTGGCGGCGACGGAGCTTTGCAGGGCCAGGATTCATCGTTTGTCCCGCAGAATGGTTCTGTCTTGGATGGGCCGGATCGAAGTGGCCGCCGGCTTGGCCGCACTGCTTTGGGTGGGGCTCTCCTAATTGGAGCGCGGCAAGGTTCCAGCGCGCGGGCGATCGGCGGCTTGATCAGTCGCGCGCCGCCCGCGCCACGGCCCCGGCGCGGCTCGCCTCCGCCTCATTCCCTTCCTTGCTGCCGGCGGCCGGCGCCGAGTTATAGCGGATCTTGATTCCTTGCTCGGTGTCGCCGCCGTCATCGTGCAAGGGACGGGCGCCGGCGCGCTGCGCCATGCTGTCGGGCATTCGATCGGGAGCGCCCTTCCGGGGCAGCCGGGCAACGTCGTCCTGGCGGGGCACCGCGACACCTTTTTCCGTCCCCTGCGCAACATCCGGGAGGGCCAGGTCATCACCCTGCAAACGTCCACAGCGTCGTTCCGTTATCGCGTCCAGACCACCGCCCAGCGGGACGCGCGGCGCAGCCGCGCTGGGGCCCGCATCGTGCGCGCCGGCCGCGTGGCGCCGCCGGGCTCGCCCCCGCGATGAACGACCGGCCCCTCCGGGGCGCCTTGGCTAGCCGTCAGCGTACCTTTGGATCAGGCCTTGCATCTTCCCGTCGCTGGGCGGCCCTGTCGGCGGCCGCGCCGCCCAGCGCCAGCAACAACGGATAGGGTAGGAGAAAGCCAGGCGCGCCGAGGCGACGCTCGCACCCGGCGCCGCGGCGCACCTCCGGTGAGGCGAGCCCCGCACTGGTGCTGCTCGCTCCCGGTCCATGCAAAGTGCCAGCCGGTCGCCGCAATGGCGTCGCCGGCCGTTTCCCTCTCCCAACGACTATCCGCATTCGCATGGGAAACCTCATAATCTATGCACGGTCCGCCGCCTGTCCGCTCCCGGGTTTGGCGCGTGGGCGCGGCGGACGCCGTCCGTAATGGAAACAGTAAACGGCCCCGCCGCTGGCCGGCGGTTCCGTTTTGCACACCAGCCGATCACGCGGGTCGCGCCGTTGGCACCGGGGGTGAAGTCGGCGTGAGCAGGCCGCGACATTCCGCCCGGCGGCCCGGAGCGCCAGCGTCCTCGCCAGAGGTATGGGGCAACCGCGTGCGGGCCAGCGGCGCGGCCCCAGGGAAGCGCGGGCGGGGGCTGGGTCGAAGGGGGCCCCCAGTTCCCGCCCGCGCCGGGCAATGCGGGACGCGCGGCGCAGCCGCGCTGGGGCCCGCGCCCAGCAATATAGGGCCGTCGGCCCACGCGTCGAGGCGCGCCGCGACGCCGCGGCCGGCGTGTTCAATTGTGGACAGAACCTGGCCCCAGCACCTCGCAAACTCTAGAAATCGCTGCGAGAGCAGCCGGTTGGCGGTGCTGATGGCCAGCGAACGGACAACGGAGATCTGCTGCCCAATTTGTGTCCACACGGTGCCTGGCCGGGCGGTTCTCCAGATGCGTGTCGGCCGCGCGTCGCTGCGCGTGGCGCCCGGCCAGTTCTGTCCCCATTGCGGCGCCGTATTGGACGCGGGCGTGGTACTCTTTGGACTCGACGCCGGTCGGCGCACAACGGCATCCACGGCGCCGGTTGGCGCTGCCCGCCGCTTGCCCAGGGGAGCCGTCAGCCGGCGCATCGGCTCGCTGCAAACGTGAAGATCCTTCTCTACAATCCGGACAATGGGATCAGCGGCAACTTCATGCCGCACCTATGGATGTTCTTGCTCCAGGCGCTGACGCCGCCGCCCCATGAGGTGCTGCTGCTGGACGGCAATGCCACGCCCCTGACCGATGCCCAGTTGGTGCGCTTTGTTCAGGAGCATCGCGTCGGTCTGGTCGGCATCGGGGCGATGACCCGCATGATTGCCCGCGCCTATCGTGCTGGCGATGCCATCCGCGCCGCCGGCGTGCCGGTGGTCATGGGCGGCCCGCATGTGACCGAACTGCCCGACGAAGCCCTGGGCCGCAGCGGCGGCCCGCGCCACGCCGATGCCGTGGCCCTGGGGGAAGCGGATGAAACCTGGCCCTGCGTCGTGGAGGATGCGGCTCAGGGCCGCTTGCGGGAGGTGTACGCGCCGCTCGACGCCGCCGGAAGCGAACGCAAGCCCGACCTCGCGAACTATCCCCGCATCGCCTGGGACGCCCTCGACCTCGGCCAGTTCAACAAGATCCCGAAAGCTCTTCGCCCGCTCTTCACCCGGCTGCGCGTTCCTTGGCGAAGCTTCCACCTTATTCCTATCGAATCCGGCCGCGGTTGTCCTTACGGTTGCGAATTCTGCACCGTGACCGGGTTTTTTGGCGATTCGATCCGCTTTCGCTCCAATGAAAGCGTGGTCCAGGAACTTTTGCGCCTCAAGGCCCGCGCGCGCCGCGAGCAGGGGAAGATCGCCGTCTTCTTCGTGGACGACAACTTCGCCATCAACGTCAAGCGCACCAAGTCGCTGCTCCGCGACATCATCGCCGCCGACGCCCAGCTCGCCTGGGTGGCGCAGATCAGCGCCAACCTGCTGCGCGACGAGGAGCTGGTGGACCTGATCGCAGCCTCCGGCGGCAAGTGGGTTTTTATTGGCATGGAATCGCTGGACCCAGCCAACTTGAAGGCCGTAAACAAGAGCTTCAACAAACCTAGCGAATATGCCGCCGTGTTGGAGCGGCTGGCCCGCCGCAACGTCTACGCCATCACTTCGTTCATCTTCGGCCTGGACAACGACACCGCTGGCGTCGCCGACAGGACCTTGGCGCAAATCCGCGAGTGGCCGCCGGGGCTTCCGGTGTTTGGCCAGATCACCCCATTTCCCTCCACGCCGCTCTACCGCCGGCTTGCCGCCGAGGGCCGGCTGACCCGGCCCACCCACTGGCTCGATTTCGCCCCCTTCCGCATGGCGCACACGCCGCTCCACATGAGCATCGCCGACGTGCACCGGGAGGTGGATCACGCCTGGGCGGCATCCTATTCGGCGGCGACGACGCGGTCGGCCCTGAAGAAGCTCGCCGCCGCCCCGGCCCCGTACCAAATCAGCCATCTGGTTGCCCGTCTGTGCTTCCGCGGGATCTACTTCCCCCAGCGGACCGCGTGGGCCTGGGCCCGGGCGCTGCTCGAATACCGCACCGCGATCCTGCGCACCGTCTGGGCCAGCCTGCGGAATTGGCGCGGTTCAGCCCCGGCCGGCGCGGCGCTGGAGTTTGACCGCGGGGTGCGGCATATCTCCGCCGCCGCCGCTCGCGCCGACCTGCCGCAGCCGGGTTTGTAACCCGAGTAGTGCGGGAGCGTAGACGGGGGCGGGCCCCGCTACATTGCTGGCATGGTTACCGTTGAGGAGCTCAGGACCCCGCCTGTTCAGAGCGACTGGAGGCAGAGGCTTTGCACGGCCCCACGCGTAGAGGCCCTCACACTCAGGCAGCACGCCCTGGAGTGCCTGCACGCGACCAACGCCCAGGACCAGAAGGGCTGGGGACGGCTCGTCGGGATCGCAGAGGATGAGTTGGGCGCCCGCGGCATCCGCTGGGCGTCGGTAATCCCGGGGCGGCGGGCCAGCGCGGCGGTCCCGCGCCCGCCGCGGCGCGCCTATTCCACCACGAGCGTGGTGACCGAACTGGGCAGCAGCGTGGCCGGAAAGCTCGTGCCCGCGCTTTCGTGCTTGAGCTGCGGCGCCTGCGCCGGCGCCAAATCCTCGAAGATGCTGGTGCGCCAAGCGTGAACCGCGCTTGCGTGCACGCCCGGCAAGCGGAACGCCGCCGTTTCTAGCGTCGGCCCGCCGCCCTTTGCCGGCGGCGTCCCCGGCCGAAACCACGGCTGCGCGTTGATGGCGACGACCACGGTTTGCCTTCCCTGCCGGTAGGCGGAGACGTAGACCTGCGGCGCCGGATTGGCCGTGGCGGCGACGCGCACCGCCCCCGGCCGCACGAAACGGCTGAACTGCCCCAGCGCGAACAGCCGCTTGTTGCCCATCCAGCCGCCGTCCGCGGGATCCAGCGAGATTAGCGCCTCGCGGTTCGGCCCCGGCGAAATCAACCACCAATATACCCATGCCGAGACGTTGTCCTGGGCCAGGTGAAAATGCACCAACTGGGCCCAGTACAGCGCGTCGTCCATGCCCGGGTCGTTGCGGTTGAAGGCGCTGACCTCGGTCTGCCACACCGGCTTGGAGTAGTGCTGGGCCACGGTGAAGACGCCGGTGCGCGGCGCCAGGCCCACCTCCGGCACATGGTTGTCGCCGAAGTAGGCGTGCGAGGCCACGATCCCGATCGCTTCCCGCGCCGCCGCGTCCTCCAGCGACGGCACCGCCGGCGCCTCCGTCCATTCGCTGTTCTCGCCCAGAAAAATCTGCGCCGCCACTTTGCGCCGCCGCCACACCGGCCCCAAATGCCCGGCCATGAACCGCCGAAAGTCTTCCCCGTTCCAGGAGCAGGAGGCGTACTTCACCGTTACGTCCGGCTCGTTCTGCGGCGAAACGGCATAAATGTCCAATCCGTGCCGCCGCCGGTAGCCCTCGACATAGGCCGCCAGATATTCCGCGTAGGCTTCATAGGCGTCCGGCCGCAATCGTCCGCCGATGATCGAGTGGTTCGTTTTCATCCGCGGTGGTGGCGTCCAGGCGCTGCTGATGAAGCACGTGCAGCCTCGCTGCGCTGCTTCCCGCATCAGCCACACCTGCCCCGCGTCGCCGGACCAATCCGGAACGCCGGAGGCGGAAAGAATCGGCGGCTGCTTGCCATCCTCCGGCGGAATGATGTTGCGGACGATGGTCAGCCCCGCGCCGCGCGTCGGCGAAAACAGCAGGTCCAAGATGCGGGCCCGCTCGTCGTGCGGATAGCGCCGCAAAATGTCCGCCATGTGAAATGCCCCGGAAGCGCCGAACCCGGCGATCTCCTGCGCCGTGCGGCGGGCATCCACCGTCACCTCCAGCGGTGGTCGGTCCAGCAGCGGGCCGGATCCGGCCCAGGCGGCGGGCGCGGCGGCGGCAATGGGGGTCAGTGCGGCGAGGCGGCAGAATTCGCGTCGGTTCATGGCGGAAATCATTCGGCTGGGAAATTGGCGCGTCCGGATGCGGCGGCGCTGAAAATTGGGAATCGAGTGCAATGTACACCCATCCGGCCGCCCAGCGGGCCGCGCAGGCGCCCAGCCTGGCACTCCCCGCCTTTTCCCGTCCGCCCTCCCAAGGTTCGCCCCGGCATTCCGGAGGCGTCCCGCCAACGCCTGGTCCGCGCGCGGCTAGCCGCGGCAAGCGGGCCAGGTCCAGGGTTGGAGGCCGGGCGGCGTGCGCTCATCGGCCACGGGCGCGCCAGGCTGGAGCGTCAAAGGCACGACGCCGGCCCAGACGGGACGGTCCAAGTCGGCGGGAGCGTCAATGGGCGGGCCGCTGCGACGCTTCACCGAAAATTCGGCGATGGGCAGCTCCAAGACCAGCGTCGCCGCCAATTCCTGGGTGCTGGGCTCCCGCTCTGTTTCCCACCGGCCGGGCGCGAGGTGCTCACTGATCACGCGCAGCGCGGCAAGCTTGGCGCCGGGCTCGGCGACGGCATGCGCCACGCCCAGGATGACCGCCGAGCGATAGTTCATCGAGTTGTTGAAGCTGGAGCGGGCCAGGACCAATCCGTCCACCAGCGTGACGGTGACGCAAACCGGCAGCCCGGCGCCCAGGTGCAGCAGCATGCGGCTGGCGGCGGAGCCGTGCAGAAAGAGCCGGTCGCCGCTGCGCCCATACGCGGTGGGAATGACGTAGGGCTGGCCGTCGGCCACGAAGCCGACATGGCAGACCATGCCCTCGTCCAGGATGGCGTTGACTACGTCCCGGTCATGGCTGCCGCGGACCGGATAGCGGTGCAGTTGCGTGCGGGACGTGGGCGTTGACATACCCGAGTGTACCGTTGCCGTACGCGGGCCCCAGCCCCGCCAGCGGCGGGGCGTCCCGCTAGCCGCCCGACGCGGGGCGTCCCGCACCGCTGCGGCGCCCGGCTATCGCTCCCGCCTAGCGGCCGTAGATCAGCAGATGGAAGTCGCTGACGCGAAAGCGGCGATAGAAGGGGACATGGGGCGGCACATGCGCCAACCGGGTGATTTTCGCGGTGACCAGGAAGACCTCGTGGTTGGCCAAATCCAGCGCCATCGTCCGCGCTCCGCGTTCGGTCTTCACGTTCTCGACGACGTGGAACTGGGTCGGCGAATCCTCGTGAATCACCGTCAAATCCGCGCTCTGCCCGTTGGAAGCGAAGGCGTCGCCGGTGCCCGGGTCGAAGCGTACCGCGTCCACGCCCAGGCCGATCGGTTCGGTGGTGATCACCTTGCCCGTGTCGGCGTTCATGATGACCATCATGCCGTTGTGGCAGCCGGAAAACAGGATGTGGTGCTTGGCGTCAATCGCCAGGCCGCTGGGATGCTGGCCCGGCGCCAGCGGCCAGCGATGCGTGATCTTCAGCGTGCGGGGATTGATTTCGATGACTTGGCTGAGCGAGGTGATGTTGTCGTAGACGTGGCCTTGGCCGTCGGTGACGGGAAATTCCGGATCGCCGCCCAGCTGGATGCGGCCCACCACCTTGCCCGTCTTGGCGTCCACCACGGTCGAAGTATGGGAACGGCCGTTGAAGGTGAAGACGCGCTGGGAATACGGATCATAAACGTCGCCGTCCGCGTCGGGATCGGTCGGCGCGGAGCCGATTTCCTTCAGCGTCTTGAGATTGAAGATGCGCAGCTTGGCCGCGCCGCCATCGGTGACGAACCCGCGGTTGAACTCCGGTGCGAAGACCACGCCATGAATCGCCGTCATGCCGCCGATGGTGCCGATGATTTTATCGGTGGCCACGTTGACCACGACGACCTCATTGCCGTGGGTGATGAACAGGCGATTGGTGCCCTGCTCGAAGGTCAGATAGTCCCAGAAGCCGTTGCCAGGTATGGGAATCGTCTTGAGCAAGTGATACCCGGACGGGCCCGCGGTGCTGGCCGTGAGGGAATGGGCCGGCGCGGGCGTGGCCGCGGTTTTCGTGCTGGAACAGGCGGCGAGGCCGGTCATCGCGATGCCGGCAAGAATGATCCCACCGAAAAATGTCTTGAATGTGAAGGCTTGTGGCATGGTGAGGCCCGTCTGATTCGTCGGTCGCGTGGACGCTGAGCGCCGCCACTGACTGCCGTTGACTGTAGTGACCGGCTCCGTCTCCGCACAAAGAGCATACTACGCCTGGGTCCAGGGATCATCGCACCCGCGGCGCCTTGCTATTCTCGCAGGGTGATGGCGGGATTCCGGTTCGAGGTGCTGGCGCGGGATGCGCGCAGCCAGGCGCGGCGCGCGCGGCTGCACACGCCGCACGGGGTCATCGAGACGCCGGCGTTCATGCCGGTGGGGACGCGGGCGACGGTGAAGGCGATCGGGCCGGAGGCGCTGGAGGCGCTGGGGGCGGAGATCATCCTGGCCAACACCTATCATCTCTATCTGCGCCCAGGCACGGCGACGGTGGCGGAGCTGGGAGGGCTGCACGGCTTCACCACCTGGCGGCGGCCGATGCTGACCGACAGTGGCGGTTTTCAGGTTTTCAGCCTGGCGGCACTGGCGATGGTGGACGACGAAGGGGTGCGGTTTCGGTCGCACCTGGACGGGGCGGCGCACCGCTTTACGCCGGAAGTGGCTACAGCGGCGCAGATGCAGTTGGGGGCGGACATTATCATGGCCTTCGACCAGTGCCTCGGCTATCCCGCGGCGGCGGACGCGGCGGAGGCGCGGCAGGCGATGGAACGGACGCTGCGCTGGGCGGAGCGCTGCCGGCGGGAATGGGAGGGGGCCGAGCGCGGCGCGGCGGTGCGGCGGGGCGAGGCGGGGCCATTTCCCCAGGCGCTGTTCGGCATTGTGCAAGGCGGCGCCCACCTGGACCTGCGCGCCGAGTGCGCCGAGCGGGTGGCGGCGCTGGATCTGCCCGGCTACGCCATCGGCGGAGTGTCGGTGGGAGAGCCGGTGGAAACCGCCTCCGCCGTGGTGGCGGCGACGGCGCCGCGGCTGCCGGAAGAAAAGCCGCGGTACTTGATGGGCGTCGGCACGCCGGAGGATTTGGAGCGGTACGTGCGGATGGGAGTGGATCTATTCGACTGCGTGCTGCCCACGCGCAACGCCCGCAACGGCGTGCTGTTCACCTCGGCGGGCAAAATCGCCATCAAGAACGCGCGCTATGCCCGCGACCCCGGCCCGCTGGACGCCGCCTGCGGCTGTCGCGTTTGCCGCCGTTTCAGCCGGGCGTACCTGCGGCATTTATACCAGAGCGGGGAAGTGCTGGCGGCGATGCTGAATACCGAGCACAACCTGTTCCATTATCTTGACAGGATGCGGCAACTCCGTCATGCTGTGGAGCTTGGGGGCGCGAGTCCCCATCGCCCCGCGGGCCGTGCCACGCCGCCGGAATCCACCTAAGCAAGGAGAGCGGAAGCCGGCCGCCGACGCGCCGCCGGATCCAGCAGGCGGAGGCGCGACGTTCCGTGCCAGGTTAAGGGAGTTGCACCTTGTTGCCCTCTTTGTCCAGCGTCATGTTCGCCGCGCCCAGCGCCGCCGAAGGGAATTCGGTGGGGCTGCTGATGATCGTCGCGGTCTTCGCGATCTTCTATTTCCTGCTCATCCTCCCCACCCAGCGTCGGCAGAAAAAAGTGCGCCAGATGCACCAGGCGCTGAAAGCCGGCGACCGGGTGATCACCACCGGCGGAATTCACGGCACGGTGGTCAGCGTGCGGGACAACTTCATTCATCTGCGCGTCCCGCCCGACCAGCTCAAGCTGGAGGTGCTGCGCAGCGCGGTGGCGCAGGTCGAGCCGGAAGGCGCCGCCGCCGACGAGGCGAAATCCTAGGGGCGCGCCGCGGCGGCGCCGCCCGCATTTGGAACCAACCGCATGCAACGCAATCTGCGCTGGAAAACGCTGTTCATTATCGTCGTGGTGGTGGCCTGCATCTTGGGCATCACCGGCTTTCCCAAGGGCCTGAGCTGGCGGGCGATCGAGCAGTCCACCATTGCCCGCATTCACCTGGGCCTGGATTTGCAGGGCGGGACGCACATGATCCTGCAAGTGAACGTCAAGGATGCGGTGAACGCCCAGACCGACGCGGCGATGGCGCAACTGCAAACGGCGCTGAACAAGGCGGGCATTCCGGCGACGGTCAGCAAGCCCGGCGGCAAGCAGCATCCGCAGACGATTTTGGTGCAGGGCGTGCCCGAGGCGCGGGGCGGCGACCTGAGCAGCATCGTGCAGAACGATTTGGGCTCGGATTACCAGCTCAACACGCTGCCCGGTGGCAACTATCAGGTGGTGATGCAGCCGCTGGCGGTGCAGGCGGTGGAATCGCGGGCGCTGACGCAGGAAATCGAGACCATCGGCAACCGCATCAACCAGCTCGGCGTCACCGAGCCGACGGTGCAGCAGCACGGGCTGGGGGCCGATCAGATTCTGGTGCAGCTGCCCGGCATCAGCGACCCGGCGCACGTCAAGCAGGTGATGCAGGAGTCCGGGCAGCTCTCGATCCACTTGGTCAAGGGCGGGCCGTTCTCCAGCCAGGCCCAGGCGTTGTCGCAATATGACGGCGTGCTGCCGGCCAACACCGAACTGGTCAAGGGCTCCAATGTGGAAGGGCAGGGCAGCGGCGAGCAATGGTATCTGCTGGACAGCACCGGCGTGGTAAACGGCACCGAACTGCGCGACGCCCAGCCGAATTTGGGGTCTGGCGGGCAGATGGAGGTGGATTTCACCCTGACGCAAGCCGCCGGGCAGCGCTTCCGGGCGTTCACGGGCGCCAACATCGGCAAGCAACTGGCGGTGCTGCTGAACGGGCGGGTGGCGGAAGCGGCGACCATTGACGCCGCCATCGGCTCGCAGGGGCGGATCACGGGCAATTTCACCACCCGGTCGGCGCACGACCTAGCGCTGATTCTGCGCTCCGGCGCGCTGCCGGCTTCGTTCAGCTATCTGGAAGAAGAAACCGTGGGGCCGTCGCTGGGGGCGGATTCGATTCATGACGGCGTCGTCGCCGCCATCACCGGCTTTCTGGTGGTGGCCTTCGCGATGCTGATCTATTACCGCGGCGCGGGCATCAATGCGGTGCTGGCCTTGGTGCTGAACTTAATCATTCTGATGGCCTACATGGCCTGGGTTTCGGCCACGCTGACCTTGCCGGGAATTGCCGGCATCATTTTGACCATCGGCATGGCGGTGGACGCCAACGTGCTGATCTTCGAGCGCATACGCGAAGAACTGCGGCATGGGAAGAGCGTGCCCGCGGCGGTGGATATCGGTTTCCGGCAGGCGTTCATTACGATTTTGGACACCCACGTGACGACCATCGTCTCGGCGGTGATCCTGTTCTTATTTGGCACGGCGGCGATCAAGGGCTTCGCCATCACCCTCAGCGTCGGCTTGCTGGCCAATCTCTTCACCGCGGTGTTCGTGTCGCGGGTCATTTTCGACTATGTGTTGCAGCGCATGCCGCGCGGCGCGAAATTGAGCGTGTAATGCAATCGAACGCCGATCGCAGGGCGGGAACATTTCGGCCCGCTGTGGGGTCTATACAGTCGAGCGGGACCGGTGTGGGCCGGCTTGCCCGACAGACGGCGAAAGTGGCAGCGCCGGCAGGAGGGTAAGGGCCGTCTCGCATGGAACTGTTTCGAGAAACAAAGATTGATTTTCTTGGGAAGAAATGGTACTTCCTCACACTCACCATGGTGCTGTTCGTGGTCGGCATGATCGCCTTGGCCATTCACCATGGGCCGAAGATGGGCATCGACTTTACCGGCGGCGCCGTAGTGGACGTGAAGTTCGACCAGGCCGCACCGATCAGCAAAATCCGGCAGGCGTTGGACAGTTCGGGGATGACGCAGGGCGTGATCCAGCCAGTGGGCGGCAGCGGCAGCGACGAGGTGCTGATCAGCTTGCCCCTTTCGGCGCTGAACCAGCGCCAATTGGAGCAGAGCCGGCGCAATCTGCTGGCGGCGTTGTACAAGACCGGACCGGCGGCGAGCGGCAAGCTGGACCTGAACAACGTCAGTCCTTCGCAATTGACCAACTGGCTGGTGCAGAACGATCCCAACCATTGGGCGGCGGCGAGCAACGGCCAGGCGCGGTACCAGGCGCTGGCGGCGACGATCTTGAGCCAGTATCGCGATCACCACTGGGGCGGCCTGATTCCGTCGTTCGCGGCGCTGACGCAGGTTCCGGGCGTGACGCCGGCGCTGGTGGCGGCGATGCGGCCGGCGTTCTTCGTCGGCCGGTTCAGCATCCAGAGCGCCTCCATCATTGGCGCCGAGGTGGGCGCGCAACTGCGGCGGCAGGCGGTGCTGGCGGTGCTGTACGCGCTGGCAGGGATGCTGGTGTACATCGCCTTCCGCTTCGAATGGATTTACGGCGTGGCGGCGGTGGTGGCCGTGTTTCACGACGTGCTGATCACGCTGGGGATGTTCGCGCTGGTGCAGTTGCCGATCTCGCTGACGGTGATCGCCGCGTTTCTGACGCTGGTCGGCTATTCGATGAACGACACCATCGTGGTCTTCGACCGGGTGCGGGAGAACCTAAAGATCCTGCGGCGGGAGAAGCTCTCCGACCTGGTGAATTTGAGCATCAACCAGACGCTGAGCCGGACGGTGCTAACTTCAGGACTGACCTTTCTGTCGGTGCTGTCGCTGCTGGCGCTGGGCGGCCCGGTGTTGCGCGGCTTTTCCTTTTGCATGACCTTTGGTATTTTGGTGGGCACCTACTCCTCGATCGCGGTGGCAGCCCCGATGATGGTGGCCTACATCGAGTGGCGCAACCGGCGGCAGCAGCGGCCGGCTCGCGCGGTGGCGGGGCGGGCCAGCGGCGAGAAGCTGGCGCGCAGCCGCGGGTAGAGGCGGCCGCGGTTTCGCAGCACGCAGCACCGGCCTGGGAGGGCAGGGAATTATGTTCGAGCAGAGCATAGTCATTTCGGGAAAGGGCGGGAAGAGCAAGAAGCCGTTGACCTTCGCGCTCTCGCTGATCCTTCAGGTGGGGCTGCTGGCGATCATGGTCATCATCCCGCTGATCTACTACTCGGTGCTGCCGGCGACCGCGCTGACGGCCTTCCTGGCCGCGCCGCCACCTCCCCCACCGCCCCCGCCGCCGCCGCCGAAGGCGCCGCCCGTGGTGGTGCACCACATGGTGAGCCAGTTCCAGAACAACCAGCTCGTCGCGCCGCCCAAGATTCCCAGAAAGATTTTGATGGTGAAGGATCAGGCGCCCCCGCCGGCACCGACCGGCGGCGTGGTGGGTGGCTATTCCAGCGGGGGCGCCGTTGGGGGTGTAATTGGCGGCTTGGCCAACAGCACCGCTCCCCCGCCCCCACCCCCGCCTCCGGCCCCCACCGGGCCGATCCGGGTCGGTGGCGATGTGGAGGCGGCGAACTGCATGTCCTGCCCGCCGCCGGAGTATCCTCCGTTGGCGCGCCAGGCGCGGATCAGCGGCACTGTGATCCTGCACGCCATCATCGGCAAAAACGGGCGGGTGCAGGATTTGACTTTGGTGAGCGGCCATCCAATGCTGGTGGGTGCGGCGATGCAGGCCGTGCGCAACTGGCGCTACCATCCGACCTTGCTTAACGGCAAGCCGGTGCAAGTGGAGACCGAAATCACCGTCAACTTCACCCTGGCCGGCGGTTAGGCGCCGGCGGGGGTGGCGTGTAGATCGTAGATAGCGATGCGAGTCCGCGGTTCAGTAGGCAAATTCGACCGAATCTTTTTTCAAGAGAGGACCTAGCGATGCTTTTGGCAACCTTGTTGTGGCTACAGGAGAGCAGCGGCGCCGTGGGATGGAGTCCGGTGGCGTTGTGGCACCAGATGGGCACCCCGGCGAAGCTGGTGGTGGTGGTGCTGTTTATCATGTCGGTTATGTCGATCGGCGTCATGGTGGACCGCTGGCTGGTCTTTTCCGGCGCGCGGAGCCAGAGCCGGCAGTTCGCGCCGGCGGTGGCCGGGGCGCTGCGCGACGGCAAGCTGGACGAAGCGTTCAAGATCGCCGAACGGAACAAGAAGAGCCACCTGGCCAAGGTGGTGACGGCCGGGCTGGCGGAGTTTCAGGCGCATGACGCTTCCCCGGACCTGTCCGGCGAGCAGATCGAAGCCTCGCGCCGCGCCCTCGACCGGGCGGAGGCGATTGAGCATGCCGAGCTGAAGCGCGGGCTGGGTTCGCTGGCCACGATCGGCGCCACGGCGCCGTTCGTGGGGCTGTTCGGCACCGTTCTGGGCATCATTGACGCCTTCACCAAGATCAGCACGCAGCACAGCTCCG
>DAHUYO010000085.1 GCA_027315185.1 Acidobacteriota bacterium | reverse complement strand
CGCTTTCGCGTGGTGACGCAGGGCGACAGCCAGCTCAGCTTTTACGCAATCGCCGCGGCGGCGTTTGTCAATAGGGCGGGGAAAAAATAATGTGTCCGCGGGATCGTTGTTTTTTTTTCGCCGCCGGTGTATCCAATGAATCTGGACCCTGAATCCGGGTGCGCCCGCGGGCCATCGAATCGGAAGCAGAAATCAGAAGGTTTGGTCACGATGCAATCGCCGCCTGTCAACTCGTCCGCCGCCGTGGCGCCGCCGGAGTACGACGCCCCGGAGCGCGAGGCGGCGTTCTTTTACGGCCTATTTTTGCGCGGCCACTCCTACCAGCAGCTGCGCCAGGACATCGAAGTCCCGGCCGACGTGCTGGACCGCTGGCAGCGGGCGAGTCTCCGCGATCCCCGGTTCGCCTCCATGGCCGACCAGGTTCTGGCGTACCGCCGCCGCGTGCTGGCGATTTTCAAATCGCTGGTTTCCACCGAGGGCGTGGCGATTCAATAATCCCGGGTGGCTGGTGAGGCGGCCGGCGCGGCGAGCGTTCGCCGCGGACGGGAGCGAGAGAGGAAGAGAACCATGGCGATCAAGCCTGGCGCCACCGCGCCGGAAACCGGAATCTATTGGTGCAGCGTCTGCAAGCTGCCGGGGCATTTCACCGCCGGCCAGGTGCTGCCGGAGTGCCGCAATAAATGCGGGCGGGGCGGTTGGGATTTCGTGCGCGCCCAAGAGCTGCCGGCCGGCGCCGCGCCCGCCAGTTGACGCTCGCCCCGGCGGCGTGGGCAGCGGCGCGGCCGCTGCTCACCCCGCCAGCAAGACGCGGAGCGAGGTAAACGCGGCGATTTCCCAGTCCGCGGCGCCCGGCTGCCAATCGCGCGGGGTAAAGCCATAACTCACCGCGCAGGTCCAGGCGCCGGCGGCGCGTCCGGTTTGGATGTCCACCAAGCTGTCGCCGATCATCAGTCCGTTTTGCGGCGCCAGTTCGGTCCCGAGGATGGCGCGCAAGCCCACGGGATCCGGTTTCTTCGCCGCCAGGCTGTCGCCGCCGTATACGGCTTGAAAACAGCCGGCTACCCCCAGCCCGGCCAAGATTTCCCGCGCCGGCTTCTCGGGTTTGTTCGTCAGCACCGCCAGTTGAAACCGCTCCCCGAGGGCCGGCAGCAGGTCGGCGACGCCGGGATACAGGCGGGTTGCGTCCAGGCAATGGCGTTCGTAATGGCGCAGCATCGCCGCCATCGCGGTGTCCAACTCGGCGGCCGTGCCGGCGCCGCCGCTGGCGGCTAGCGCGCGCTTCAGCAGGGCCGGCACGCCGTTGCCCACGAACCGAGCCACCCGCGCCGCGCTCAGCGGCGGGCGGTGCAGTTCGGCCAGCGCCACGTTGACGCTGGCGGCTAGATCGGCGTGGGAATCCACCAGCGTCCCGTCCAGATCGAAGACCAGGACGCGCAGATCAGCGGCGAATGGCGGAGTCGTGAACGGTGGGGCGGCAGGCATGCAAGCAGTTCATCCGCCGCCCGTCTCTGGACGCCCCGCGTTGCGGGGCTGCGGCGGGATTGCGGCGGCCGGCAACGGAAGCGCGGCGGCGATCAGGATATCTGCACGTTGCTGCAAGTTGCCGCGGGCAAAGTTGCCGCGGACAGCGAACGCCGGCCCACGCCGACCCGCGCCAAGAGCATGAGCTCCAGCGCGCCGGTGGGGGCGTGGTCCGAGCACGAATATCCGCGCGCTACTTCTTCTCTTCGGCCCGGGCCGTCGTTCCCTCGGCGGGAGGATTGGCGCTGTTCTTGCTGATCGCGTTCTTGAATTCCCGAATGCTTTCGCCCAATCCCTTGCCCAATTGCGGCAGCTTGGAAGGCCCAAAGATCAGGACACAGATCGCCAAAATGATGAGGAGGTGCGTCGGTTCGAAAATGCCATCAAACATGGGATTTGCCCTGTTCAGTATACCGCGCCTGCCTGCCGCCATAGATTTTTCGCATACCCGTGCAGTTGGCCTTGTGGGAACGCGGAGAGGACCTCAGCGCCGCCACGCCTCCCTTGCCCCTGCGGCCTGACGGCGGCGGCGCCGGGTCCCAACGGCGAGATGCCGGTGATTCGGTCTGCGGCGGCGCCCCGCGCGCCGCGACCGCCGGGCTGTGTCCATGGGGCCTCCGGCCCAGCTAGGCGCGTAAGCGGGGCTCCGCGCCGCGCCCAGCAACGCTAGGCTCCGCGCCAATCCAAGCAGGACGCCCCGCCTGCGCCAGGGATCGGGCCCGCGCCTTGCAATTGTTTAACTCGGAACGCACGTTGGGCCGGCGGACGGGCCGAACCGGGTTCAGCTGCCGTCGGTCGTGCCGTTGGCCGCATCCATGGCGCGGGTCCAATTTGGAAATGAGCCGGGCGGCACCAGCTTCTTGCCCCTTGACCCAAACGTGCCAACAGCTTATATTTAGCACTTGGCGTAACCGATTGCTAAAGCCCGTCAGCTAGTCTTAGCAGTCGTTGCATGAGACTGCTAGCGGGCGGCGGTGACGGGGTGCGCCGCTCACCAGACAAGGAGAACTCATATGGCCAATGTCAGACCGCTCCACGACCGGCTGCTGGTCCGGCGGATCGAAGAAGAAGAGACCGTACGTGGCGGCATCATCATTCCAGATTCCGCCAAGGAAAAGCCCCAGGAAGGGGAAGTGGTGGCCGCCGGCAAAGGCAAGGTGACCGAGGATGGCAAGGTGCTGCCCCTGGATGTGAAGGAAGGCGATCGCATCCTGTTCGGCAAGTATTCCGGCAATGAAATCAAGCTGGACGGCGAGGAGTTGCTGATCCTGCGCGAGGACGAAGTTCTCGGCGTGCTCACCAACGGGTCCAAGTCCAGCAAGAAGTAGGCATCATTCGGAAAGGAGATATCCGATATGGCAAAACGAATTGTGCACGGAGAAGGTTCCCGCCACGCGATTCTGCGCGGCGTCAACGCCCTGGCCGACGCGGTGAAAATCACCCTCGGGCCCAAGGGCCGCAACGTGGTGATCGAGAAGAAATTTGGCTCCCCCACCATCACCAAGGACGGCGTGACGGTGGCCAAGGAGATTGAGCTGAAGGATTCGCTGGAGAACATGGGCGCGCAGATGGTGCGCGAAGTGGCCTCCAAGACCAGCGACGTCGCTGGTGACGGCACCACCACCGCGACGGTGCTGGCGCAGGCGATTTACCGCGAAGGCGTCAAGTCCGTTGCGGCCGGCGCCAATCCCATGGCGCTGAAGCGCGGCATTGACCGCGCCGCCGCGGCCGCGGTGGATGAGGTCAAGAAGCTGTCGAAGCCGGTGCAGGGCGACATGATCGCCCAGGTCGGCACGGTCAGCGCCAACAACGACTCCACCATCGGCACCATCATCGCCGAGGCCATGAAGAAGGTGGGCAAGGACGGCGTGATCACGGTTGAGGAAAGCCGCACCATGGAGACGCAGCTGGACGTGGTCGAGGGCATGCAGTTCGACCGCGGCTATCTGTCCCCCTACTTCGTCACCGATCCGGAGCGCATGGAGGCAGTGCTGGAGGATCCCTACATCCTCATCCATGAGAAGAAGATCAGTTCGATGAAGGATCTGCTGCCCCTGCTGGAGCAGATCGCGCGCGCCGGCAAGCCGCTGGTGCTGGTCGCCGAGGACGTCGAGGGCGAGGCCCTGGCGACCCTGGTGGTGAACAAGCTGCGCGGCACGCTGCATTGCTGCGCGGTGAAGGCGCCGGGCTTCGGCGACCGCCGCAAGGCCATGCTGGAGGACATCGCCACGCTGACCGGCGGGCAGTTCATTAGCGAGGAGCTGGGGATCAAATTGGAGTCGGTGCAGCTGAACCAGCTGGGCCGCGCCAAGAAGATCACCATTGACAAGGACAACACCACCATCGTCGAGGGCGCCGGCAAGAGCAGCGCCATCGAGGGCCGCGTGAAGCAGCTGCGCACGCAAATTGACGAGACCACCTCCGACTACGACCGCGAAAAGCTGCAAGAGCGGCTGGCCAAGCTGGTCGGCGGCGTGGCGGTGATCAAGGTGGGCGCGGCGACCGAGACCGAGATGAAGGAGAAAAAGGCCCGCGTCGAGGACGCCATGCACGCCACCAAGGCGGCGGTCGAGGAAGGCATCGTTCCCGGCGGCGGCGTCGCGTTGATCCGCGCGGAGAAAGCCCTGCAAGGCCTGAGCTCCGAGGATGCGGACGAGAAGACCGGCATTGAGATCGTGCGCCGGGCTTTGGAGGAGCCGCTGCGGCAGATCGCCCACAACGCCGGACGCGAAGGCGCCATCATCGTCGGCAAGATCAAGGAATCGAAGGATGCCAACTTCGGTTTCAACGCCCAAACGGAAACCTACGAGGACTTGGTCAAGGCGGGCGTGATTGACCCCGCGAAGGTGACGCGCTTTGCCCTGCAAAACGCGGCCTCGATCGCCGGCCTGATGCTGACCACCGAGGCTCTGGTGGCGGATATTCCGGAAGAGAAGAAGGACGCGGCGCCGGCGGCCCCAGGCATGGGCGGCATGGGCGGCATGTACTAAACCCTGTGGAGCGGCGGTGGCGCGCAGCGCAGCCGCCGGGAGTTTTCCAACCTCTGCGTTGACGGCGGGCCTTCGGGCCCGCTTTTTTTTGCGCCCTGCGCCGGGATCCCGGCGCATCCGCCCAAACATCCGTCCCCAATTGGGCGAATTGACGGGACGCCGATAGCCGGCGCCTCCTAGGAACACCGTGTCCCCAGGTGCGCCGGAATCGGGTCTTCGCCGCCAATTTCGCCTGGCGCTGCTCGTCGTGTGCGCCGCCGGAATCTTGCCGGCGCAACAGGTCGCCGCTCCTCCGCCACTCCACCTTGCCGCCGGCGACCGCATTCAGATTCGGGTCTTCCAAACGCCGGAGCTGAACACGACCACTCAACTTGGCGCGACGGGAGCGATTGTGATGCCCGCCGCGGGCAGGGTGCGTTTGTCCGGCTTGACCATCGCGCAGGCGCAACGCGCCATTGCCCGGCGCCTGTGGGCTAGCGGCTATTTGCTGGCGCCGCAGGTCACGGTGCTGGTCAAGCGCTATGCCGGCCTGCCGGTCACCGTCTTGGGAGCCGTGCGCGCACCGGGGTTGTATTGGGTGCGCAGCGATTGGGATCTGTTCGCCATCTTGGCCCGCGCCGGCGGGCTGGAGGCCGGGGCCGGGGAGGAGGTGCTGATTCGCCAGCCGGCCGAGGGCAAACAATCGGCGCGGACCGTGGCCGTCAGCCTGAACGGGCCGGGCGGCGCCGCCGCCGACATTGCCGTCCGGCCCCGCGCCGTGGTGCAGGTGGTGGCGCCCGGCCAGTTGTATATCGGCGGCGCCGTGAAGCGCCCGGGGGAGTTTCCGTTTCCCGCCACCGGATTGACGTTGCTGGAGGCGGTCAGCCTGGCCGGCGGCGCCGCCATGGGCGCGGGCAGCGGGCGGACTTGGATCGTCAGCACCATGCCGAATGGCCGCCGCATCCGGCGCATCGTCAATCTTGGCGCCGTCGAGAGCGGCCGCGCGCCGGACCCGAGCCTGGAGCCGTTCGACTTGGTCTACGTGCCGATGAATACCGGCAAGAAAACGCTGATCCGCGGGTTGGAAATGGCCGTGGCCACCGGCGCGGCCATCATCACCGGGCTGATTGTCTTTCGCCGCTGAGCCTCCGCGGGCGTTACCCATGTCTACCCCCGCCGCCATTTCCCGGCCCGCGCCGCAACCCTCGCGGCCGCCCGCCGCGGGCGTTTCCGCGCGCGTGCTGCTGGCCGGGCTGCGCCGCGGTTGGCGTTGGTGCGTCGCGCTGCCGTTGGCGGCGATGCTGCTGGCGGCGATGGCCTCGCCGCTGCTGCCCAATTGGTATCAGGCGAGCGTGATTCTGCAAGTCCGTGACGGCGGCCATTCGGCCGCGCCGACGGGTTCCCCGGCCGCCGCCGCCGCTACGTTGGCGGCCGCGGCGCTGGCCGCCAGCCCGCAGGTGGTGGCGCCGGTGGTGACCCAGCTCCGCTTGCAGCAATTCGCCGAGTTCGCCCCGCGCCATTGGCGGCCGGGTGCTGTCGCGGCGCGGCTGGAGGCGCGGTGGCGCATGGCATGGCGCGGCGGCGTCCAAAACGCCGGTTTCTTCACAATGTGGCTTCGCCGCGCGGCTTCGCAGATCGGGTCCGGGTCGGGGCGCGGCGCCCACTCCGGTCCTGGGCGCCCGCTCATGGCTCGCGCAGCCGCCGCACGGCTGGGTGGCCGCCGCGGCACAGCGTCGCCGGCCGGGACGAGCGCGGCGCCCGCCGCTCGGTCCATTCCTCCCCAGTGGGCCGGCAATCAATCCTCCCGCTTCGCGCTTGCCCCACTCGCGCCGCTGTGGCTCACGGATCTTCCCATCGCCACGCCGCCGCCACTGCCGCCGGCCGGAACCGCCGGTCCACTGATTGCCGCGGGTCCCAGCGCAGCCGCAGGCGGGGCGTCCCGCGGTGGCGCGCGGGGACGGGCGCCGTTCGTCCCGTCAGCAGCCCGTGAGCCTGATGGCGCCGGCATGTTTCCACCCCCGCGCGTCCTCTCGCGTCCGCCGCACGCCTCCGATCCCCCTGCTGATCCGCCGCCCGTCCCAGCGAGCGATGGATCGCGCGAGACCTCGCGCGGGCACTTGCGCAAGCCATCGCGCGGGCCCTCGCCCAATCACTCGCGCGGTGCGTCGTACCATCCATCGTCCTCGCTGCTCCGCGCCGCGGCATCGCTGCCCGCGCCGCCTGGCGCGAAGCTCGCCGGCATCGCCGCCAGGCTGTTATCGCGGCTGCAAGTGCAACCAGAGACGCACGGCGATTTGCTCACGCTGACCTATCGCGATCATGACCCGCGCCTGGCGGCGGCCATTGCCAATGCCATCTCCGCCGAACTCCAGGCGCAGGTCCAGGCCGGGACCGGCTTGCGGCTGCAACGCCGCGCCACTTCGTTGGCGGCGGCGCTGCGCGGCGTGAAGGCGCAATGGCAGGCGGCGTCCCAGGCGCTGATGGCTTTTCGCGCGGCGCATGCGGCCGACGCTCTTCCGCCGGGTGCGGGGCAGAGCGCCGCGATGGCGCGCCTGATGGCGCTCAGCCAGGCGCTGACCCGCGCCGACATTGACCTTTGGCGGCAGCAGGCGCTGGTCTCCGCCGGCCGCGGCCAGCCGGGACAGCCGCCCGCCCAGGCCAGTTCCAGCGCCCAGGCGCGGCTGGCGGACTTGTGGCTGCAGCGCGCCGAGCTGGCGGCACAGGAAAGCCGATTGGCGGCGCAGTATGGCCCCTCGGCCCTGCCGCTGGTGCAAGCCCGCCGTGCCTTGGCCAGCATCCAAGCCAGCTTGGTCCGCTACCGCCGCGCCTTGCTCTCCGGCCATCGCGTCTCGGCGCGAGCGGATCGCCGGGAGCGAGCCCGCCTGCAAACGGCGGTGGCGCGGGAGGGCGCGCTGCTGGCCGTCGCCGAACGCAATGCCGCTCAGGACGCCATGCTGGCGGCCCAGGTGGAGATGCGCCGGGACCTTTACCAACGGCTGTGGCAGCGGCAGCGGGGGCTCTGGTTGCGGCGCACGGCGCAGCCGCCGGCATTGCAAATCCTGGCGCCGGCGGTGCTGCCGCGCCGCCCCGCACGCGAGCCATGGCGGGTGGCGCTGGCCGCCGCTGCCGTCTTCGGCCTGCTGGCCGGCGCTGCCATGGCCTTCGGCGGCGACCTGGTGGACCCGCGCCTATATGAGGAAAACGTCGCGGCTTTGGGCGTGCCCCGGCTGGGGGCGCTGCCGCGGCGGGAGGGGCCGGGCTGGGAACGCGCGCTGGATGAATTGTGGGTGACCTGGGCCATGGCGGCGCCCGCCGAGACCACCTTCCTGTTCACCAGCGCCCTCCCCGGAGAAGGCAAGACCACCGTGGCCGCCGCATTGGCGCAGCGCCTGGCTGCGGCCGGGCATTCCGTCCTGGTCTTGGACTGCAATTTCTCCTCACCACGCCTCACCGTCGAATGGGCCGCGCGTCCGTTTCCGGGCTTGGCGGAATATCTCAGCGGCCAGTGCAGCCTGGAGGCGCTGTTCGCCGCCATCATGCCTTCGCGGCAAGCCCTCGCCATGGCGGTGCTGCCGACGGGCGCGTGGCGGCCGGAACTAGCCGGCGCGCTGGTGGGGCCGGCCCTCCGCCGCCTGCTGGCCGAGGCCACGAAGCGATTTGACTGGGTGTTTCTCGATGCCGGCGCCATCCACAGTCATGCCGAGGTACGGCTGCTGGCTCACGCCTGTGACGCCACCGTGCTGGTTGCCGCCATGGGCGCGACCCGCTTCGCCGATGCCCAGGCGGCAGTGCGAAAGTTGCGTGCTGGCGCGGCCAAAAAGCTAGCTTTGATCCTCAACTCCGTTCCCGCCGGGCACGCGGCGCTGCCCGCCCAGCCCGCCGCCGCGCCCACCGCCGACGCCGTGTCCGCCGCCGCCGGCGCGCGTTGAACCTCGCCGGAGTGTGATTTCCACAACGGCCAAGGAGCATTCCGGAAACCGCATGGCTGGAGTTTCCATCTAAAATGGGTTAAATCTTTAGGGGAGTCCTTTGGACGGCTTGCGGAGGGGATCGCCAGTGAAGAAAATCCGTTTGGCGCTCGTACTGGGTTTCGTGCTGGGCTTGGCAAGTATGGCTTCGGCACAATCCGTGGATGCCTACTTCGGCTTTAACGCGCTGATGGCCGCGCACTCGCCGGGCTTGCCCTATTTGGGTGGCGGCGCCTACCTGAACGTGGGCGGCGACCTGCTCTGGTGGCACGGACTCGGCATCGGCGCCGAAGCCACCTGGCGTGCCCGCCAAGCGCTGTACATCACCCCGCCCTCCGCGACGGGGCAGCAAGGTTTTGAAGCCCCGGTTCGCCCCGTGCTTTACGACTTCAATGTCGTTTGGGAGCCCGCGTCCGCGCCGTGGGTGACGCCGTTCATCGAGGCCGGCATCGGCGCCGCTAGTTTCCGCTTCTACACCCCGTACTACAACTGCGGCTACTTCAGTGGCTGCACCAATTACGCCAGCTCCAATCACCTCATGTTTCACCTGGGCGTGGCGGCGAACGTCTATATCACCGACCACATCTTCATTCGGCCCATGGCCAATCTCTATCTCATCCGCCACGACTATGAGTTCGGCGTCAGCTCGGCGCGGGAGTTTGGCGTGGCCATTGGATATTCGCTGCGCGCCACTCCGTTTTAAACCGCCGGCGCGCCAGCGGGACGCCCCGCCTGCCGGCGGCGGGGCTGGGCCCGGCGGCATCAGCGGGTGGCTTGCAGGCTACTCCGCCTTGTGGGAGGATCGGGCCAACAACGCAATCAGCCGGACGGTTGGGCGGAGAGGGATCAGCTTTCGGTGCGGCGCCCGGCCGCGATTGCTTGCAGGAGGCGAGGGATGATTTACAAGTTGTGCGCGGTCTGCCAAAAATACTTCGCCGGTGAATTGGATGGCGCCTACGTTTGCCCCGCCTGCCGGGCGCAGGGCGCCGTCGCCGCTCCGGTCGCGGCCAGCGGCCCCCGGGCCGCGGTGGGAGGGGGAACCATGAGTTCCGCCTCCGCGCCCAACGCGCCGCGCGCGGCCTAGTTCGCGATGCCCGCGCTTCTCGCTTGTGCGGATGTTGCCCTGGCGCGGGCGGCAAACGGCGAACTGCCGGCGCAAACCGCCGCCCTGCGGGACGCCGGCGTCGCTGTGCTGTGGCTGGCGCCCGGCGATCTTCCGGCCGCGGGGTTTTCTTCCGTCGCTGACGCCCAGCACATGAACGCCGCCTGGGAGCGCGAGCAAACGCCCGCCGTGGCGTTGCGCCCAGGCGAAGACGACGCCGCGGAGGTGCCCGCGTGGGTCGCGGCGCAGATCGCCGCCGGCGAGTTCGACCGCATCCTGATGCTCGCCGCGGGCGAAGCCTTCGGTCCGGCGGAAACGGCATTGGCCCGCCGCCTGCTTGCCGCCGGCGCCGAAGCCGTCGAGCTGCTGCCCATCGCCGGTCTCGGCGAACTCAGCCAAAGCTGGATCAGCGGCCGCCGCGCCGCGGCTTGCCTGATCGCGTGAGGCGCGACTCGCGGGGGCCCACGCCCGCGCCGCGCAATGGCGGGGCAGCACGCCGCGCCGAGCAACTGGGCTGGGGCCGCGCGGTCCGCGGCTCAGCCGCGGCGAAGCGGGACGCCCGCCGCAGGCGCGGCCGGCAAAGTCCGGCGGGTTCGGACGTGGCGTGCCGGTTCGTGCTCGTTCCGCGGACGGGGCGCCCTGAAATCGCTCAGCCGATGTGCGGCAGCAGGTCGGCGAGAAAAACGGTTCCGACCAGCCGGTTCTCCGCATCCACCACGGGGAGCTGATGCGCCCGCTCGTGCAGCATCAAATCGCGCACGGTGAGCAGGTGGGAATCCGGATGGCAGGCAGGCGGATCCCGCCGCATGACTTCCTGGGCCGGGACGTTGCGCGGATCCCGGCCATCGGCCACCACCCCGAGGCAGAGATCCCGCTCCGACACGGTGCCCAGCAGCCGGCCGGTTTCTGGCTCAATCACCGACACGCGATGGACCCCGTAGTCGCGCATGATCGCGGCGACGGTCTGCGCCGATTGCCCCGCCGAGCACCAGGCCGGCGTGGTGCGCATCACGGACGCGACGGTCAAATGATTTTTTTGCACCTTCCAGAGTACGCCGAAGCGGGCGCGCGGCGCGCCATGCACCCGCCACGAATTCCCGCCTCCGCGGGGGCATGGTTTCGGCTCCGCGGGAGGTCAGTAGGCGCCCGCCGGCGCCGTTCCCGCTTCCGCGTGGATCGGCTCCAGTCCCAGCCGCTGGCGGCATTCGCTGAGCATGGCCACGGTGCGCGTCGCGCCAATGCGGCTGACGCCCAGCGCCCGCGCCTCCAACAGCGCGTCCAGGCTGCGGATGCCGCCCGCCGCCTTCACCCCCACCGCCGGCGGGCAATGCCGCCGCATCAGCGCCAGGTCTTCCATCGTCGCGCCGCCGGCGCCAAATCCGGTCGAGGTCTTCACCCAGTCCGCTCCCGCCTCGGCGCAGATCTCGCAGAGGCGGATCTTGGTCCCGGTGTCCAGGTAGCAGTTTTCAAAAATGACCTTCAGCTTGGCGCCGCCGGCGTGCGCCGCCTGCGCCAGTTCCCGGATCTCCCGCGCCAGGTAGTCCCAATCGCCGCTGCGCGCGCGGCTGATGTTGGCCACCATGTCCAGTTCCACCGCGCCGGTGCGGATCGCTTCCTCCGCCTCGGCGACCTTGGCGCCGGTCGTCTGGCTGCCATGCGGAAAGCCCACCGTCGTGCCCGGTCCGACCCGGCTGCCGGCCAGCAATTCCACGCAGCGCGGCAAATAATGCGGCAGGATGCAGACCGTCGCCGTCTGGAACGCCAGCGCCACGCCGATCCCCGCTTCCAATTCCTCGGTGGTCAGCACCGGATTGACCAGCGAATGGTCAATCATCCCGGCGATATCCCGGTAGGTATAGTTCTCCGCCATGGGGATATTAGACACCCAAACGCCACGCCCCGCCCGGCGCGGCGACCGGGGCAGTACGGCGCCGACATCCCGTCGCCGGGGAGCCGGGGTCGCCCACGGAGCTGGGTTCGTCCGAGCAGTATTTTCTGCGTTGCGCGGCCGGGGACGGCGCGTAGGTCACGGAGTGAGGCGGCTGGGACTCGAACCCAGAACCCTTGCCTTAAAAGGGCAATGCTCTACCATTGAGCTACCGCCCCGCATGTCGGGGAAGCGCGCGGCGCGAAGGCAGGCCGGCGCCAGCGTCTTTCCATCATATCGCGCTCAACCGCGGGCCGCCGGGCGCGGGCCGATGCCGCCTTACGCGCTGCGCTGGGCGCCGCCGGCGGTGGCGCAGTCGGCGGCGATCTCCGCCGCCCAGCGCTCGATGCGGTCCCAATCGCGATAGTCGCCGTAGCGGCAGCCGCAGGCGCGAAAGAACAGACGGCCCCAGCGGGAGAGATGATCCGGCCGGATGGCGCCGGAAAACAACTGGTGTTGGCGGAGGTTCAGGGCCTTGCGAAATGGCGCGATGATCTTGGGCCCTTCGCTCTCGGCCATGGCGCGGAAGGCGCGAGGCAGGGCGGCCGGCATGCCCACGCTGAACAGCCAGACCGGCCGCCGCCCCAATTGCCCGCGTTGGCGGGCGACAAACTCCAGCGCCTCGGGAAGCCACTTTTGGTTGTGGACGGCGCTGCCCAGCACCAGGGCTTCGAAGCGATCCAAGCTGCCCACCGCCTTCAGAGCGCGCAACTCCGCGGCAATGCCGGAGCGGCGCAACACCGCGGCGATGCGCTCGGCGATTTCGCGCGAGGAACCATGCTCGGTTGCATAGCCAACGAGAACGGTCATCTCCAGCTCTCCCATATCCGGCGATCAGCATTCCGACGGCCCGCAACATTCCGCCGGCCCACGGTCGCCAATGGGCCCTTTCACGCTGCACAAGGGGAAAAGACCCCAGCGCCACCCCCATATAGCTATAGGGGGCCCCACCATCACGCCCATGCAACCCTGATGCCGCTGTCCCTGCGCCGGCGCAGTGGCGCGGCAACCACCGCCCCCGGATTCATCCCGCACGAACCGCGGCGTGTGAGCGGCGCGGCGTTGGCGGGCGCGAGCTCCAGCCCCGCTGCTGGCAGGGCGTCCCGCTGCGACCGGCGCGGCGCGGAGCACCGCTTACGTGTCCAGCTGGGCCGGGCCCCGTTCGCCCTGGCCCGGCCGGCACGTCGCTGGGGGCTCGGCGCGGCCCCGCGGCCCCGCGGCGTTTGGAACAACGGATGCAAGCGTCAAGGTGGGCGCGCATATCGCGCCGGAAGGGTATTGCCATGAATGCAGTGTTCTCGGTGCTGTTTTGGGGTGCGTTCATCGCCGCCATGCTGACGGTCGGCTTGACCGACGGCGTTCGGCCCAGGCGGGCTGACCGGGCGGACGAGCGGAGTTCTCGCGTCCCACGGCGCTAATGGATGACCGCGGCATGGCGGATCAGGCTTCGTCGTTTTGGGAGGTCGTTATGAAGACATGGAATGGAATGATGGCCATTGGGGTGGTTGGATTGATGGCGTTGGGCGCCGTCGCGCAGGGCCGGCCCGGTGCCAGGCCCGCGCGGGCGATTCCGCCAGCGGCGAGCGGCCGAGCGGCGGGCTCCCCGGCCGGCCAGCAAGGCGGCGCGGCCAAGCCGGGAGGTTCGGGCGGCGCCGTCACGAACCAAGGGCAGGGCACCGGGACCAAGGATCAGACCCAGGATCGGGATCGCACCGGCGATCAGACCCAGGACCGGGATCGGACCGCGGATCAAGAACGCACGCAGGATCAGGATCCAACCCAAGTGCCTGATCGCACGCAAGACCGGGATCGGCTCAACGATCAGGACCAGACCCGCGATCAGGACCGGGAACGAGACCGGACCGTGGACTCGGTTCAGGACCCAACGCAAAGCCCCAATCAGCTTCGCAGCCAAGCGCCGAGCCGCAGTCAGATCCGCAGCCAGACGCAAGGCCGCGATCAGACCCGGACGCAGACGCAAATTCGCGATCAAATCCGGAACCAAAGCCAGAGTCGCGACCAGATTCGGAACCAGACGCAGAGCCGCGAGCAAAGCCGCAATCAGGCCCAGATGATGGATCGCATGAGGAACCAACATCAGGAGATGGAGCGCGTGATGACGCGGATGCAAACCGAAATGCGGGCCATGGAAGGAACCCGCGACGCCACCGCGCAGCGGCGGAACATGGAATCCATGCGGCGGCTGATGAATGAGATGCGGGCGGCGATGACGCGCCAAGAACGCACCATGGAGCAATACCAGCAGCAGCAACCTCCCGCTCCCGCCGGTCCGCCACAGCAGCGCTAAGGCGCTCGCCGGCGGTGGTCGCTCGGGCGCACCCGAAGTCTCGGTTCCGGGGCTTGCGAGTGCGCTTTTGGGTCGGAACCGGGTGCTGACCCGGGGCCGCGCCTTTTGCCCGGGGGGGCAAGCCGGGCGCGTGGAGGCCGCGAAACTTCCAGCGCCCCCGCGGCGCACGAAAGAACGCCGCGGCCCCCCCCGGCAGAGGAAGCGGGGTGTTCCCCGGCGACGCGTAAGCGGGGCAACGCCCCGCGCCTAGCAGCGGCCGGGCGGGGCCTCCGGTCCAGCCAGGCGCGCAGGCAGCGCTCCGCGCCGCGCCACTTGCGGCGGGACGCGCAGCGCAGGCGGGGCTGGGGCCCGCGCCTACCCGTCGCCAGCGGGATTGCGGCTGTGCGCCGGCGCGCCGCCCGCGATGCGGCCAGCGCGGAAAACTGGAGGTCCGGCGTTCGGCCGGCCTCCAGAACCGTGCGGTTTGCCCCTTTGCCGTGGGGAATTTAGCGCACCTGAAGGGGCAAAGAACCCGACTGCGGGGAAGGTGCGGCCGTGCCGCCTGTTGGATCTCACGGCAGAGCGCTTCTGGAACAAAACGTGCAACTCTCCACCCCCGCCCTCAGCGGCGAACCCAGGAGACGGCGTCATTGGCCGCCTTCGGTCATGCCGTTCCAGGGGCGAGGAGTGCAGGCGTGCGCAAATACGTTCGCTTTCTCGACGGTCTGAGAAAGTTCGCCCAGGCCCGGCTCGAACCCGGCGAAGCGATCCAGCTCGCGCGGACGCTCCTCAAGCAGCGGTGCGCGGAGCGGGAGAGCAATTTTTTGCGCTTGGCCGAACGCGGCATCTTCCACTATGACCGCAGTCCCTATCTGCCGCTGCTGGCGTCCCGGAAGATCGGGTTCGCCGATCTCCGCGGCTGGGTGGAGCGGGACGGAGTGGAAAGCGCCCTGCGTCGGCTGGAGGCGGAAGGCGTCTACTTCACGGTCGCCGAGTTCAAGGGCGTCCAGCCGGTCGAGCGCAATGGCGTGCGCATGGAGTGCCGGGAGGAGATGTTCGACAACCCCTTCTTGCACTGCGCGTATGAGGTGCGCAGCGGGGCCACGCGCAGCGCCGGGACGCGCGTGCGCATTGATTTCGAGTATCTCCACCAGCGGTCGCTCTACGACGCGTTTCTTCTGGATTTGCACGGCTGCCTGACCGCGCCGGTGGCCAACTGGTTCCCCATCTTCCCCGGCGCCCCGGGCATCAACTCGAGTTTGCGCTTCGCGCATATCGGCAATCCGGTGCGGCGGTGGTTTTCCCAGGTGTCCGAGGACCAGGTGCGCGTGGATTGGGAGAAGCGGCTGGGCGTCGGCGCGATCTTCGCCATCCATCGCGCCTGCGGCAATCCGCTGGCGGAGCCGGAGTTCACCGCCTTGGAAGACGCCGGCCGCGTGGCGCGCTGGGCGGCGCAAGCCCGGCAAGAATGCGGCCGCTGCGTGGTCTATACGTTTGCCGCCTCCGCCGTGCGCGTCTGCCACGCCGCCGCCGACCTGAAACTGGACCTGACGGGGACCAGATTCCTGGTGACCGGCGAGCCCCTCACCCGGCACAAGGAGCGGGAGATCGCGGCGGCGGGCGCGGCGGCGGTGCCGGTGTACGGCATTTCCGAGGCCGGCGTGATCGCGGCCGGCTGCGGCCAGGCGCACCGCCACGCCGACCACTGCCATTTATACAAGGACGCAATTGCCGTCATCCAGCACCGCGAGGTGGTGCCGAATTTCGGCGTCGAGCTGGATGAATACCTGTTCACCACGCTGCTGTTTGAGTCTCCCAAGCTGCTGCTGAACGTCGGCATGGGGGACCACGGCGAACTGACGGCGGACAGTTGCAGCTGTCCGTTCGCCGAGATCGGGTTCGATGTCACCCTCGGGAACATTCGCAGTTACGAGAAACTCACCGGGGAAGGCG
>DAHUYO010000084.1 GCA_027315185.1 Acidobacteriota bacterium | reverse complement strand
AGGAAGGCGAGGGCTGGCCCATGCACATCCCTAGCCGGCGGCGAATACGGGCGCTGGCCGTGGCGCTGCTGTTCCCAGCGTTGCTATGGGGCATCAGCCGCTCGGCGCGGCTGGCGCAGAACTTCCAAACCCAGCTACAGCGCATCGCAGACTACGCAACAACGCCTCCGCCGCACCCCGATATCGTGCTGACCGCGAACGGCGCCGACGCCTACCTGGCCCAGGACGCCAAGATTCCGCCGGCCATTCGCCGTCTGCGCCTCTCCTCGACGCCAGGCGTACTGCGAGGCCAAGCGCAAGTGGACTTCAACCAATTGCCGCACCGGGGCGCCAGCGCGTGGGCGCAGATGATTTTCAGCGGCGTGCACCAGCTATCGGTAGTGGCGCGATTGGACTCCGGCGCGGCGCCGGCCGCGAACCTCACCATTGAGCAGGTGTCGCTGGATGGCGAGCGGATCCCCGACTTCCTGATTGACCTGGCGATTCACGAATTTGTCACGCCGAAGCATCCGAGCATCCAGGGGCGCACGTTTCCGGTGCAACTGCCCGCGAACGTGCAGCGCGTCAGGCTCGGCCACGATCGCGCGATTCTCAGCTATTAGGCGAACCGGCGGAACTCACCAGACGCGGCAGGCCTTGGCGCCGCGATTCATCGGCGCCTCCGGGCCGCAATGAAAGGCGCGATCGAAGGCGCTGAAATTGGAAACCACGCCATTGACGCGGAACTCGCCGGGGGAATGGGGATCCACCGTGGCTGCCAGGCGAGCATACTGCGGCCGCACATTTTCACACCAGATCTGCCCGTAGGCGATGAAGAAGATCTGGGCCATGGTGTAGCCGTCAATTTGGTGCTGCATGGCGTCCCGGCCGAGCGTGCGGACCAAGGCGGCGTAACTAATGCGCACGCCGCCGTTATCGGCGGTATTTTCGCCCAGCGTCAGCTTGCCGTTGAGGTGCACGCCCGGCACGGGGCTGAACCCGGAATACTCATTGACCAGGCACTGTGCCCGGGACTTGAAGGCCTTGGCGTCGGAGGACGTCCACCAGTTCTCCAGGTTGCCTCTGGGTCCGAAGCGGCGGCCTTGATCGTCGAAGCCGTGCGTCATCTCGTGCCCGATCACCACCCCCATGCCGCCGAAATTGGCGGCGTCGGGAGCGCCGCCACTGAAGAACGGCGGCTGCATGATGCCGGCGGGGAAAACGATCTCATTCATATGCGGGTTGTAATACGCATTGACCGTCGGCGGGGTCATGCCCCAGGCGAGACGATTCGGCGGATGCCCGATGCGGCGCAGCCGACGATGCACCGCAAAGGCGTCGGCATGCAGCACGTTGCCCAACAGATCGTCGCGCCGCAGCCGCACCGAGCTGTAGTTTCGCCAACGGCTCGGATAGCCGATCTTCTTCATCACGGCGTTGAGCTTGACCAATGCGCGGCGTTTGGTGGCCGCGCTCATCCAGGTCAGGCTCTGGATGTCGGCGGCCAAGGAGCGCTGCAGGGCGGCGACCATTTGCGTCGCACGGCGCTTGGTCGCCGGAGGGAAGTACTTTTCGACATAGAGCTGTCCCAGCGCCTCTCCGAGGTCGCGGTCGGTGTACCGAACGCAACGTTTCCACCGCGGCTGCTGCACTCTTTGGCCAGTCAGTATCCGGCCATAGAAGGCGAAACTGGCGTTCTCGATGGGGCGAGCGAGATAAGGGGCGGTGGAGTTGGCGAGATGAAATCGGAGGTAATTCTTCCAGGCGGATAGCGGCTGGCTCCGCAGCGCGCGATTCAGAGCGGTGAAGAACTTGGGCTGGCGCACATTGATCGAGGCGATGGCAGGAGCGCCGACAGCGCGGAAATAGACCTTCCAGTCCACCGCCGGCGCCAGGCGTTGCAGCCCAGCCGGGGTCATCTTGTGGTACACGTTGTGCGGATTGCGCTCCGCCGCGAGGCGCATGGAAGCGCGCGCCATGGCCGTTTCCAGCGACATCACGGCGAGCGCCTCCCGCGCGGCGCGAGCGGGAGCATCGCCCAAGAGACGAAATACCTTCGCAACATAGGCGATGTATTTGCCGCGCAGGGCCCGGGCTTTGGCGCCCGTGCGCGTATAGTAGTCCCGGTTGGGCAGACCCAGGCCGCCCTGCCCGGCAACGGCGATGGTCATCGCCGAGTCTTTCATATCCGGGCTGGCGCCAAAGCTGAATAATACGGGAATACCAGTTTTCTCCAAGCGGCCGGCTTCGGCAATGAGTTGGCGGCGATTTTGGATCGCCGCAATCCGTTCCAATTGCGGCCGAATGGGCTTGAGTCCCAAAGCTTCAACCTGGCGGGTGTTCATGCACGCGGCATAGAACGTACCCACCTCCCTCTGGATGCGGCTGCCCGCGCGTCCCTTGGCCGCGGCCCGTTGCAACAGACCGCGCAGTTCGCGCTGGTTGCGATTTTCCAACGCGTTGAAGCGCCCCCAAACCGACTCGTCGGCGGGAATGGGATGGGTGGCGTTCCAGCGACCGCAGGCGAATTGATAGAAGTTGTCGCAGGGATGGGCCGACGTATCCATGGCGGAAACGTCAATGCCAGGATTGATGGCGGCGGTCTGCCCCCATGCCGCGGCCAATAGCGCCAGCACGCAGACGGGCAGTAGCAGCGAACGGATACGCATCGGGACTTCCTCCTCAAGGACGCCTACAAAACCGGAATTACATCACGTTTCCGCTCGCCCGTCCAGCCAGCAGGGAGAAAGCAATTGGGTGACAAGGGAGCTTGGCGTCCCGCCGGGACGCGGAAACCACAACCCGGCCGCCGCCAGGCGCAAGGGCAGCGGCGGGACCAAACGGCGCAATCGAGTTACGGAATTAGGCGGGGTGGGAACCGGACAGCATTTTCGCGATGCCGTCGGCGAGCGAGCGGAGACTGAGCGGCTTGGGTATGAATGGGGCCGAGGCCCCCGCCTCCGCCATATGGGAATCGTAGCCGGTCATGAACAGGACCGGCACTTGCGGCCAGAGCTGGCGGAGCCGGGCCGCCAACTGATGGCCATTCATTTCCGGCATGGTGATATCACTGATCACCAAGTCAAAACCCGGTCCGCCGGCGGCTCCGCTGGCGCTACTGCGCTCCGCCATCGCCAGTGCCTGGCTAGGCAGGTTGGCGGTAACCACCTCATGGCCGAGATGTTTTAACATCTCGGCGGTAGTTTCCGCGACTGCTGGCTCGTCTTCCACCAACAGAATACGCGCCGGAGCTCGCTGCCCCTCCGGACGACCAGTCCGATTCGCCGGACCGCTGCCTGTCTGCACCACTCGCGCCTCCCATAGCCAATCCCGCCGCTCCGCCGACGGCGGGGCCGGACGCGAGGACAGGCAGATAGATTTCAAAGCGCGCACCCTCACCGGGCGCGCTATCCACAGTAATAAAGCCGCCGTGCGCTTCGACAATACCATAGGCCACGGCGAGCCCAAGGCCACTCCCCTTGCCAGGCGCCTTGGTGGTAAAAAAGGGTTCGAACAGGCGCTCGCGCACGTCCGGGGTTATCCCCTCGCCGTTATCCGCCACGGTCAACACCGCCCACTCGCGAGAGGCGGCTTCGGGGGGAGCCCCGGCCCGAACCACGCCGCGCCTGCCGTCCAATGCCAAAATGAGCTGGCCGCCTTGGGGCATCGCCTGGCCGGCGTTGACACCCAGATTCAGCAGAACCTGCTGTAATTGCGTGAGGTTTCCTTGCACCGTGAGGGGCGACGGACGCCGATCGTTAAGCCGCACCTCAACCGCCACGGTTTCGGGCAAGCCATGGCGCAGCATTTCCGCCGCGCTCGCGACCACGGCCTCCAGGGACAAGGGTTCGGTCGCCACCTCGCGGCCACGGGAAAAGGCGAGCAATTGCGCCACCAGTTCCGCCGCGCGGCGGCCGGCAGCGCCAATGGCGGCAATGCGGTCGGCGGCGTCCGCCGGGAGCTGGGGGCCATGCTTGGCCTCAATCAACTCGACCTGCCCGAGCACCGTGCTGAGTAGATTGTTGAAGTCATGCGCCACGCCGGCGGTGAGAGTTCCCACGGCCTGCATTTTTTGCGCCATCAGCAATTGATTCTGGAGTTCCCGCTCAGCGGTAATGTCGCAAAGCATCGCCCGCGCGCCCTGGAAGCGCCCGTCGGCATCGCGAATGGCGCGCACATAGGAGCGAAAGGAACGCACCGCGCCGTCCGCTTCATGAATGCGCAGCTCGAAGTTGGGATACGTGCCCTCCTGCTCCAGGCAAGCCATCAGCGCCTGCACCGGCGGCGCCTCGTCGGGCGACTCGACCTGCGGCAGTTCGCGAAGACGGCGGCCGACAATGTCGGCGCGTTCCATGCCGAGAACGTCCATTGCCACCTGGTTGAGATCAGTGACCTGCCCGTTGCAGTCCACGGTGTGATACCACATCGGCGAGTTCTGATAAAGATCGTTGAAATAATCCCGCCCGGCCTCCGCCAGTTCCCGTTGCTCATCCACGGCAAACAAAATCATCGCCATGCCGCAGAAGCTCTTGCAAATCAGCGTTAGCAGGTCCACCAGCGCCCCGTTCTGCACATTGCCCCACGGCAAAGGCGCGGTGATGAACCCCAGGCCCCAAACGATAAGCGCAAGTCCGAGCACCCAGCGGGTAAGGCGGCCACCCATTTTGAGCCGCAGGGCGGCGATCCCGCCCGCGACTGGCAGTACGCCAAAAGCGATGGTTTGCGCCAGCACGTGGCTATTGGGAAAAAACCAAACCCATCCGGCCAGCCCTGCGGCGAAGGCTCGACCCGGCCACGTCCACGATCGCCCGGCCTGCCCGGCGCCTCTGCCGCCCGCGCCCAAGGCGCGCCAGGCCCAATCCGTGAACAGCAATACCGCCAACACTAAGAGCCCGTCGGCCGCCCAACCCGTAGCGGGCATGCCGACGTTGGCCCGCTGCAAAACCTGCAAGCAGAAATGTGCCGACATCACCGCCCAAGCGGTCAGCCAGGCGTGATGCAACCAACGGCGTTCCGCCGAAAACGGAACGAAGGCCAACACCACCGTGATGGCGACAGCCGTAAGAGCGCCGAGGAGCGAAAGGTCAGCGGAAAAGGGCATTCAATGCCAACGCGCAGAAAGCCTGACACCCTGCCCGAAGTGTATAGCGGCAGCCGGCGATTCCGCGTTAGAAACCGCTAACGGGAGGGGGAACGATCTGGATTCACTGTCCGTTAGGCCAGCAACGGGCCCGTCTCCAGGGCCTGTCTCGCGCCGCGCGAACGGACCAGGGGCGCACAGGCTTAGGCGGATGCCATCGCGCTTCCGCCTTTGCGCGCAACGAAATAAGACCCCAACACGACCGCGGCTGCGGCCGCTTGCGCCAGCAGGCACTCGGCGTCGGGAAAGACCGAGAACCACAGGCCAGCCCAGTTGGGAATCAGGTGCGCCAGCCAGGGAAGCCGGCTGGCCGGCAGCCAATGGGCGAGCTGCATTTCCTGCACTTGCTCGCCCACCATCACCAAGAACACAATCCCGAGGAGAACACCGGTGAACACCAGCATGCGGCGATAGGGGAGACGGCGATGGGCGCAGAAGGTCAACAAGCCGACCATCGCGGTGAGGAGCAAGCCGATCGCCACGCCATAGGCGATGGGGCGGTCACCGAGGCGCAGGCGATAGCTTTGGAGAAAAAGGACGACCTCCACGCCCTCGCGGTAGACCGAACTGAATCCCAAGGCCGCAAGTCCCCACCACCATCCCGCGCGTCCGCGCGCGTCCGGGGCCCGCTCCATCAGCTCGCGCTTGCGGCGATTGTGGAGGGAGATCCAGCCCGTCCAATAGAGCTTATGAAAGAACCAATTCATGACGATGATGAGCACGATCACCGCCAACAGCCCCGTCTCCGCCTGCAGATTGAGCGCGGAGACATTGCGGCCCAAATCGGTCAGGACGCGCACGGCAATCATCCAGGTCAAGACCGTTAGAGCCAGTCCGCCCAAGGCGCCGCTGAAAATGGGGCGCCGGAACTCGCCGCCCGTCTTGCTCATCCCGCCGGTGATCGCGGCCAAGATGAGAATGCACTCCAAACCTTCGCGAAAAACCAGAATGGCGATTTCCAAAAACCCGGAAACGCCACCGGCTGTTTGCGCCGGGCGAACGGTGGGAACCGCAAGAATTCGCCACGCCAGAATTGCCGCGATGACACCGAGGGCGAGCCAAAACCAGCGCCTGCGTCGCAACGGTGGCGTCGAGCACCCGGGTTGCGTTTGGGGCGGTGAAACCTTGGGGCTGACGGTGGACATGGACAGGGGCGCGAACGCTAGCGCCTAATACCATTACAAAATAGTCCAGATTCACTCGTCAATTCAAAATCCGCGAAAGGCCGAGACCTAACCCGAACTCGCCCGACGGCCCGGCCCAAGGGACGCAATCGGAGATCGCATCGGAACGCGATACACCACGGGACGCTCGGTCGGGGCCATCAAAACGGAAGCGGCCGCCCGCTGGGGGGCGACCGCTCACCCGGACTGCTCCGTGCTAGGGAACCGCTACGCCTTGCCCAATTGCACCAACTCCGGCTTCGGCTCGCTTTGCGAAGAGCAGCAACCACCCGTAGCCGGCGCCAGCCCCGTCTTGGCGGCATCGCCCGCCACCTGCGTGGTCTGCCCACCATTGGGGATCTGCATGACCGACAGCTGCTTATCGAACGGCATCGAATACTTCTTCTCGATCTTTTCGCGGTATACCGGGCCCGAGTTGTAGGTGCAGAAGGGATAGATCAACCCATTCGGCGCGGCATAGTGAATGATGCAGCGCTTGACGCGCTCCACGTCGTAGTTGTAGCTATCCATGAAGTGCATGCCGGCCACCATCAGGGTCTTGTACACAAAGCCCTTCTCGGCATCCTCGCCGCGGCCGTAGCTCTTGTCCGTCATGCCCTGGAGGGTCTGCAAAAACTTGGTGAAGGTCAGCCCCGCAGGCGCCTTTTCAGCGTGGAAGTGCTTCTGCAACGCGTTCCAGGTCTTCACTTTGCTAAAGAACTTGAACCGCGCTTTCTCCGCGCTGCGGGCCAACATGTCAATGTCTTGCAGCATCGCGCCGACATCCACGAACTGCGTGACGGGAACCGCCTTCTTGGTGGCTTGATCCACGAACATGTAGGTGCCCATGGAACAGTGGGGATGGCAACTCAGCGAGGTGGTCTCCTCGCCGCGGAGGGCGCTGATCAGCTTGGAGAACGGCGTGACGCAGGCCAACGGGAACCAATCGTTGTACGGGTCCGCCAAGCCGGTCTGCTCATGCACCGCGTGGGCCACATCAGCCAGGGTGAATCGCTTCGCTTCCAGCTCCTTGCGGGAGATCCGGCCGGTGAAGGTGACCGGCTGGAAGCTGATGCCGCTGACCACGTCAATATTGTCCAACGCCAGCTTGATGATGTCGCCGATCTGATGGTCGTTGAGGCCCTTGACGATGGTGGGCACGAAGACGATCTTGATGACACCCACCTTGCGGATGTTCTCGATCGCCTTGAGCTTTTTCTCGAACAAGGACTCACCGCGGGTGCGCTTGTAGATGTCATCGCAGACGCCGTCAAACTGAAGATAGAGCGTGTGCAGACCAGCGTCGCGCGCCTTCTCGCAGAATTCCAGATCGTTCCACATCACGCCATTGGTGGCTACCTGGATGTGACTGAAGCCCATCTCCTTGGCCAAGCGCACCGCGTCATGAAAACGCGGATAGATCGTCGGCTCACCGCCGGAGAACTGCACGACGCGGCCCGAAACGGGACGTTCATTGCGCAGCGCTTGCAGCATCTTGCGCACCTGATCGAAGCTGGGCTCATACAGGTATCCCGCTGCGTTGGCGTTGGCGAAGCACACCGGGCAGGTGAGGTTGCAGCGGTTGGTCAGGTCCACGTTGGCCAGGCCAGTGTGGCTCATGTGCATGGAGCAGAGTCCGCACTGGTCCGGGCAGCGAGTGGCATTGGGAATTGCGGGATTGGACAGACCGCGGTTATCCCCGAAATACCACTGCTCCATTTTCAGGTAGAGCTTGACGTCGGCGTAGATCTTGTCCCGGAAATAGCCGTGCGTTGGGCAGGTTTTTTCCATGAAGACGGCGCCGTTCTCTTCGAACTCGCGGGCTTCGATGACGCGGGTGCATTCTGGGCAGAGAGACTGTGTGATCTTGGGCAGTCCCTTGTGTATCGGCTCCATGCGCGAACCGGAATGGGTGGTCTCCGGCTGGATGACCTGGAAGTCGGCGCGCTTCACCGGGGAGAATGTCTGCGTGCTCATCGTGTCCTCCAAACTTTAAGTTCGAACGCCGCACCGGCCGCGCAGTCATGGCTCCGGCGGTTAGGCAGTCCTCAGCGCCACAACTTTCGCGCCTGGTTCAGGTTAGAGGGCCGCGGCCGCGGCCCCAAGAAGACATCGCTGAATGGCGAAAATCGCCCCCTCAGCGGCCCGGATCGCGGCTTGAATGGCTGCCCGGCCGCCGACCCTCCTGCCGTCGCCAAGTGATTGCAGGGCAAGGAGAACGGCGTTTAGCGAGGCGGCGAGCGGAGTACAATGGCAGGAGATGGTGACAGCGCGGCGACGGACCCCTTCGCGGCCGATTTGGCTGGCCACGACGGCTCCCGGTCGCAGCCATATTTGGGCCGTGGGCTTGGCGGGGTTTTGTTCGTTTTTGGACGTTTATGTCACCCAGCCGATCCTACCCCACCTGGCGAAGATCTTCTTCGCCTCCCCTGCGGCGGTCGGCCTCACCATCAGCGCCGTCACTCTGGCCATGGCGATTTCAGCGCCTCTGATTGGCGTGCTGGCGGATCGCATCGGGCGCAAGCGGCTGATCGTCGCCGCTCTTTTGCTGCTAACCGCCCCGACCTGGCTGGCGGCCGGCGCACCCAATCTAGCGGCGCTTGTGCACTGGCGATTCGTGCAAGGACTGCTGGTGCCGGGGGCCTTCGTGGTCACGATCGCCTATGTCGCCGAAGAGTGGTCGGACGGCCACACCGCCGCTTTCGCGATGGGCATCTACGTAGCCGGAACGGTTCTCGGCGGGGTGAGCGGACGCGTGATCGCCGCCATGGTGACCGACTTGGCGGGTTGGCGAGCGGCGTTTTCGGTGCTGGCGGGCCTGACCCTGCTCTGCGCTGTTGCCGTGTGGCGCATGTTGCCGCCGGCGCAGCGCTTTCTACGCCAGGACGACCTCGGGGCGGCGGCGCGCGCGGCTGCGGGGCATGCGGTCAACCCTCGCTTGGTGGCGACGTTTGCGATTGGCTTCAATCTGCTTTTCATGCTGGTCGCGATGTTCAGTTACGTCAGCTTCCATCTGGCGGCGGCGCCGTTTCGCCTCGGCGCGACCGCGCTCGGCCTGGTCTATTTGGCCTATCTTCCCAGCCTCGCCGTTATTCCCAGCGCCGGCGCCTGGATCGGGCGCATCGGCCATCGCCGGGCACTGCGCCTGGCCTTGCTCGCGGTGGCGGGAGGGGCAGCGCTGACCCTGTTTGCCGATCTGCCCGCTGTGATGGCGGGGTTGGCGATCGGTTCCGGCGGCTTGTTCATCGCCCAGACCGCCGCTACCAGCTACTTGGGTGTTGAGGCGGTGACGGCCCGCTCCTCGGCCGCTGGGTTATACGCCTCCCTGTATTACGTCGGTGGCAGTCTCGGCGGGGTACTACCCGGGCTGCTTTGGCGGCGCTTTCACTGGACCGGGTGCATATTGCTCGTGTTGCTCGCCGACGCCATCGCTTTAGCGCTCGGGGCCCGCTGGTGGCGGGAGTTGCCGGCGGCAGCCACACGGCCCAGTGGCGTGGGCTGGATCCTCGGTCGCGGCTGAGGCGCGGGCCCACGCCGCAGGCTCCCTGGCCCGGCCACCAGGCCGGCAACGGCGGGGGCGCCGGGTTCAGCGCTCCGATAGATAAACACCCGCGAATATGACACACCCGCCAACCAACAGGCTGGTGGTCAGGGGTTCGGCCAACAGGTATACGGCGGCAACGCTGGCCACCACCGGCTGAAGGTACTGCAACACCGCGACCTGGGTCGCGCTCAGCCGTTTCATCACGTCATAGAAGATAAAATAGGCGGCCAACGATCCGGCCAAACCCATGTAGGCCACGCTGCCCCAACCCGCGGGCGTGACCGCCTGCCATTGCGTGCGCGCGAGCGCCGGCAGCACCAGCGGGAGCATCCAAAGCACGCCAAATTGATAGGTGTAAAAGGTAAAGCTGAACGTATCAAAACGCGCCACGCTGTCCTTACCGGCAACGGTGTAATAGGCAAACGCGGCGGCGGAGGCCAACTCAATGGCATCCCCGAGCGGAGCGGCTCCCGCCGTCGCTCCCCGCCACACGACGATCAGCGTGCCCCCCAGGGCGACGGCCATACCCATCATTTGCAACCAGCCGGGCCGTTCTTGGCCCCACGCCGCGGCCAAGACCAACACCAGTACGGGCGTCATGGCGAACATCAGAGCGGCGTGGGCCACCGTGGTGAAATCCAGTCCCCAAACGAAAAAAAACTGATTCAGGGTGATGCCCGTCAGCCCCAAGAGGGCGAGAGCCCCGATTTCCCGACGGCGCAGACGGCGCGGGCGGAGGCGCGGATGCAGCGCGAGCAGGTCCAACACCACGGCCGCGATCAGCACACGCAGGCCCGCGGCATCCAGGGCGGGCGAGCGCGTGGCCGGCGCCAGGCCGCGTATGGCCCATTTGCCAAAGATGTAGTTGAAGCTCCAGGCCAGCACCAACGCCGCCAGCCAGGCCGGCAGGCGCCAGCCGCGATGGCGGGCCGCAATGGGCAATGGCGGGGCTGACGCCTGGTCCCGCATGGCGGTGCTCAGCGCAGCGTCTCTTCCCAAGCGGTTAAACGACGAATGAGGTCCAACCGCGGCGTGAACCCGGCGCCCGGCGACTCGGGCGCCATGATCGTTCCCCGCGGCGTAACCGTCACCTCGGGATCAATGATGTCTTCATGCCAGTAACGGCGACTGGCGGTCACGTCGCCGGGCAGGGTGAAATTGGGCAGCGTGGAGAGCGCGATGTTGTGCGCACGGCCAATACCACTCTCCAGCATCCCACCGCACCATACCGGAATCCCCGCGGCCTGCGCGGCATCATGCACCGCGCGCGCCGAGGAGAAACCGCCCACCCGCCCCAACTTCACGTTGATGATGCGGCAGGCGCCGAGCGCAGCCGCCTGCTCCACGTCGCGGGCATGATGAATGGATTCGTCCAGGCAAAGCGGTGTTCGCAGCTGGCGCTGGAGCTGCGCATGGAAGTAAATATCGTCGTGCCATAACGGCTGCTCCAGCATCATCAAGCCGAAGTCATCGAAGCGGGCCAGATGCCGGGCATCGGCGAGCGTATAGGCCGAATTCGCATCGCCCATCAACTGGATCTCCGGCCAGCGTTGGCGGATGGCGCCGAGCGGTTCCAAATCCCAACCCGGCTTAATCTTGACCTTGATCCGCTGGTAGCCCGCCGCCAATTCCTTCTCCACCGCCGCCAGCTGCCCGTCGAGGTTGGGCTTAATGCCGATGGAAACACCGCATGGAATCTCCTGGCGCGTGCCACCTAGAAAGCGCCATAGCGCCTGACCGGCCTGCCGCGCGGCCAGTTCCCAGGCCGCGTTTTCCACCGCCGCCCGGGCCATCGCGTGGCCGCGGATCAGCCGCATCATCGGCGCCAACTCACTCGGATGGGAGAAGTCGCGGTGCAGCACCATCGGAGCAATGACGTGGATCAAGACCGCGCGCGCGGTATCCGGCGTCTCGGCGCTATAGAATGGCAGTTCGCCGCAGGTCACCTCGCCCCACCCGCTGGCGCCATCGGCATGAACCTCCACAAGCAAGACGCGGCGATTCACCGTTTTGCCGAAGCTGGTCTCGAAGGGAGTGACCAGCGGCATGCGAAGTTCGCGCAACGTGAGGGCCTCGATTTTCATTTTCCGTGGGCTCCCTGATTGCCTTCATAACGAGGCGGACCGTAATTCAGCGGCTCATTCCAGCGTCCCAGGCAAAACACGCCGCCGCCGTCCGCCTGGCGTTCATAACGCAGCACCGCCAACCCGGCGGCGAAGGCCGCGGTCAGCTTCACCCGGATCTCCGCTTGCACGGCGGCGCCCCGGGGGTCGCCCGCCGACCTCCAGGCGCTAATCTGCGCCGGCACGGCCACCCGCTCTTCGATCTCCTGCCCGTCCAATGCCCCCACCTCCAAAACCCGCCGCACGCGATCCGCGGCGAACCACCACTCCGCCACCAAGCGGTCCGTAGGCAGACCGGCATGTAACACGCTGGACGTGATCCCATACTGATTGGGCACATAGCGCCGGGCGATGGCGCCTAACCGCTCGACGTTAAAGTAGGCGTTTTTGATTTCCAGCGGGTCGAAGGTCCATTCCATCAAGGCGAAGCCCCGCTCCAGCCCGTCCTCCCGTTGCCGCAATTTCAGCCTCCGGCCGAGGCCGCGGTCGCGGTACTCGGGCGCTACCGCAAGCATATGCGAGTGCAGGTACAGATGCCCCGCGCGCTCACCCGGCAAAGCCAAGCAATACGCCGCCAGCCGCTCGCCGTCGAAGGCGCCAAACACCTGGCCGCCGATTTTGTGCGCGACGACGAACATGCGCACCGGCACCAAATCAGACTCATCAAAGCCCCAAACGCGGCGTTGCAAGTCCACGCAGGCTTGAAATTCCGCCGGCGTCCGCAAATCACGGATCGGCAATCGGCCCGCCACGGCACTCGGCGCCACGGGCGCCGCCGAAGGACCTCCTAGTGCGTTCTCCGCGGTGCGGCCGGCGGGACCCGCTGCTTCGCGCTTGACCGCTTCCCAATGCGCATCCAATTCTCCAGGGCTGGCGTCGGCCAGCGCACTTCCCTGCCGGCGCAAACGGTCTTCCACCGCGATGAAGCGCCGGCGGAATTTGCGCGTGGCGGCCTGTAGTGCCGCTTCCGGCTCGATGCCCAACTGCCGCGCCACGTTGACGGCGGTAAATAACAGGTCGCCGACCTCGTCCCGCCACTCCTCCCGCCCCGCCGCCAGCGCTTGCCGCAGTTCGGCGATCTCCTCGTTGAGCTTGTTCAATACCCCCGCCGCATCCGGCCACGAAAAGCCGGCCCGGGCGGCACGAGTGCTCATCTGGTACGCCGCGGGCAACGGCGGCAATCCGCGCGGCGGAGCGCCCAGCGCCGACTCGGGCTCCTCGCTGCCTCCGGCGGCGCGTCGCTCCTCGCGCTTAATCTGGTCCCAACGTTCCGTCACCTGCTCGGCGCTGGTCAACGCCCCGGCTTCTTGTCCGAACACATGCGGATGGCGGCGAATGAGCTTGGCCTCCAGGCCGGCCATCACCGCGCCGATATTGAAAGCGGCGATCTCCTCGCCCATCTGGGCATAAAACACAATTTGCAGGAGCAGATCGCCAAGTTCGTCCGTTAGCTCCGGCCAATCGCGGTCCGCAATTGCTTGCAGCACTTCGTAGGTTTCTTCGACCGTGTACGCGGTAATCGAATCGAACGTCTGGCGGCGGTCCCAAGGGCAGCCGCCGGGAGCGCGCAGACGGGCCATGATCGCCACCAATCGCTCAAATTGGGATCCGATTTCCGACATAGGACGGAATCTCTACTTTACCCGAGCGCTCCGCGCTCATGGAGCACGCCCAGTCCGGTGCTGACGCGAAAACGCGAGGACGCCGCGGCGGAACGCCGGTTGCGCGCGGCGGCACTCCATTTTTCCCGCATGGCTCGATGGCGCCGGCGCCCGCCGGATTCGACCGGTTCTTCTTGCAGGCAGCCTGGTTCACTCACCCGAGCGGCAACAGGCTACGGAAACAACTCTACCGCCTTGCGCACTTCGCTCTTGCCGCCGCGCCAAAGCGCGTATTGCAACGGAAACCGCGGGTTCATGCAAGCGGCGCCGATCCTGCCATGTGGATCCATCGCTATCACCGCCGAAGCGCTGGCGCGGTTCTTGGAGTCGGTACGAACCATCCAACGCAGCAACTCTTCACAAGCCTCCTGGGGACTCATGCCGCGGGCCATGTACTGCACGATAGTGACGCTCGTGCAGTAATTGGTCATCAGGTCGCCGTTTCCCGTCGCGGTGGCAGCGCCGGCGTTGTCGTCGGCATAAATGCCGCAGCCCACCAGCGGCGAGTCCGCCACGCGCCCGGGAATCTTAAAGGCCATACCCGAGGTGGAACAGCCGCTGACCAGGTGCCCACGGCCGTCGGTGGCCAGCATGCCAATCGTGTCGTGATTTTCGGGCGTGACCCAAAACGTGTTGCGATTGGGATTGGCGCGCCATTCCTGCCATTGCCGCAGGCTCTCCGGGGTCAGCAGTTGTTGCGGCTGAAAGCCGAACTTCAGCGCCATCTGAAACGCACCCGCGCCGGCATACGTGGTTTCGGTCGTGCGCTCCAGGGCCAAGCGCGCCACGGAAATGGGATTCTTGATCGAGTGCAGGCTGCAGATGGACGCTGCGCGATGGCGCGTGCCATCCATGATGCCGGCGTCCAACTCCACCACCCCGTCGGCGTTGGGCAAGCCGCCGTAGCCCACCGAGGTGATCTTAGGATCGTCCTCAATGACGTTGATGCCCTTCTCCACCGCGTCTAGCAGATTGCCGCCGCGGGCAAACACCTCCGCGGCGCGCTCGTTGGCCGCGCGGGCAAATCCCCAGGTAGAAAAAAACACGGGGCCACCGGTCGCTTCTCCGCCGCCGTCCTCCACCGGAGCCGTGGCCGCTCGCGCCGTTTCGCCGGTCGCGGCCAGCGCCGCCGCGCCCGCCACCGACTTCATGAAATCTCTACGCGCCACTGCGTCCATGACACCTCCTGGTGCTGTCGAGCCAACTCGCAATATTGTATTTCGTCCCCCAGGGCAACCGAGGTGAGCAGTGACAGAAGCCGGCGGCGAACCGCCCTGACGGCGGCGCCCAGGGAGAACGTCCCTAGCCCCGCACCAGCCGAGCCACCAGAGCGCCGCCTGCCCACAACAACAGGTAGCCGAAGAGCACGTTGGCGGCGAAGTTCACCGCGCCCAGCATTACCGCCCCGCGCCGGGCCAGTTGGAAGGTCTCAAACTCAAACGTGGAAAACGTAGTCAGCGCGCCGATGAAGCCCACCGCCACAATTAGGCGCGTCGGACCGGGCAGCCAGCCCACCCGCTCCGTTGCCTCCATGACCACGCCGAGCAGGAAACAGCCCGTCAGATTCACCGCCAGCGTGCCCCAGGGGAACCCGATGCCCAGCCGCTGACCAAGCCATACGCCGAGGCCCCAGCGCGCAAGCGCCCCCAGCGCGCCGGCCACCGCCACCCAGAGAACCACCATGGAACCATACCTCCGCAATCGCGCGTATTGCAGGGGTCATCAGCCCGGGACCGCGACGGTTTTCGAGCGAGTCGAAGGGGAACCCCATCCCCTTGTTGAACGGATTCAGTCTAACTCAACCGAGTTCCACCACCGACTGGATGCCGCTCACCTCAAAACTCTTTCGGCAGCGGGGATTGGTGCAGGTCACCTTATCGTCGCGGCGAACCATGTAGGACGCGGTTTTCGCAAAACGCGCCCGGTCAACCGCGTCCGCCCGCGGCGGCGGCTGCGCCTTCTTGGTGCGCACAATCCATACCAGCGCATGCTCTTGTTCGGCGCCGCAGAACGGGCAGACCAGCTTGGCCGTTTTGGTGGCCGACTTCTCGGTGAAAAAATCACGCTCTTCCATAGGCCTAGGCGCGTACCTGGATGACGCTCTCCTCGCTGGCCGCGGCGCGCAGGTTGGCCTCTGCCGCCAGCCGCC
>DAHUYO010000083.1 GCA_027315185.1 Acidobacteriota bacterium | reverse complement strand
AAGCGAGCGGCGGCCGGAACGCGGCGGGCGGCGGCGGCGCCAAGCCCCGCCGTGGTGCGGGCCAAGCGGCCGGCGGCGGTGCGCCGAATGGCTACGCGGCGATCGCCGCGGTGGGCGCCAACCAGGGAGAAAACCGCAGCAGCGAGGCGGACCAATATGTGGTCAGCCATGAGGTCACGCACCAGGTAACACCGGCGGGCCGGGTCAAAAGCATCTCCGCGGCTATTTTGATCAACGATGTTTCCCAGACGCGGATGGTGAAGGGCCGCGCGGTCACGACCTATCAGCCGCGTTCCGCCAGCCAAATGGCCCAGCTCCGCAGCCTGGCGATGGCGGCGATCGGCTTCAGCGCCCAGCGCGGCGACCAACTGACCGTCCAGGACATCCGTTTCCAGTTGCCGCCGGCGGCGGCGCCCAAGGCGCCCAATCTCAGCGACCGCATGCACGCGTTCAGCGCCAATTGGGCGCCGGAGTTGCGCTATGCGGGCTTGCTCATCTTGTTTCTGCTGGCCTACCTGTTGCTGTTCCGACCCCTGCAAAAGGTGCTGGTGGCGAGCCTGTCGCGCGAACCCGCATTGGGCGCCAAGGCGGCGGCGCCGGCCTTAGCCCACGCCGCCCGGGCGGGATTGCCGGGTGACGCGTCGGCCGCACCGGCAGCCGGCGCGGCGGCATTGCCGCTATCCGCCGAGGCGCCGCGGCCGGCGGAGCATTTGCAGCGCATGGACGACCTCAAGCAGCAGCTAATGGCGACCGTCAAAAAGGAGCCGGAGGCCAGCGCCCGCCTGGTGCGCCATTGGATTCGGAGTGAAAACGCCGGATGAGCGCCGCGCCTCCTGCCGCCCGCGATGCCGCTTCCCCCGCGTCGCACGCCGCCGCCGGGCGCAAGAGCGTCCCCGCGCCGCCGATGACCGGCTTGCGCAAAGCGGCCATGCTGCTGGTTCTGCTCGGCGACGACGCCGCCAGCGACATCTGCCGGGGCTTGGCGGAGCCGGAGATGCAGCAGCTCACCAACGAGATTTCCTCGCTCGGTTACATTGACCCCGCGGTCGCGGCCCAGGTGCTCGAGGAGTACTACCGGCTGACGCTCACCCAGGGCTATGTGTCCGAGGGCGGCGCCGAGTATGCGCGCAAGCTGCTGGTGAAGGCCTTCGGAGAGGAAGCGGCGCGCGGTTTGCTGGAACAAGTGGAGATCGCGCGGGAAGCCCGGCTGGGCAACTTTGACACGCTGCATGGCGTGGATATGCAGCAGTTGGCAAAATTTCTGGAGGACGAGCACCCGCAGACGATCGCGCTCATTCTGGCCCATTTGGGCTCCAAGGCGGCCGCGTTGCTGGCCCTGCTGCCCGCGCCGGTGCGGGCGCAGGCGGTGCGGCGGCTGGCGGAGATGCGGCAGTTTTCCCCGGAAATGGCGATCAAGATCTCGCAGGTGCTGCACTCGAAGTTCCAGGCCATGGGCGAGCAGAGCCGGAGGGCGTATGCCGGCGTCAAGGCCGTGGCGGACATCTTGAACCACACCGACCCGGCGGCGGCGAAGGCGATTCTTCAGACGCTGGAGCAGGATGACGCCGACATGGCGCTGAGCATCCGCAACCTGATGTTCACCTTCGAGGATCTGATCGGGCTCCAGGAAGCCGGCCTGCGCGAGCTGCTGGCGCAGGCGGACAAAAAAATGCTGGCGATCGCGCTCAAGGGGGCATCGGAGGAGCTGCGGGCGAAGCTTTTCGCCTCCATGTCCTCGCGCGCCGGCGAAATGATGCGGGAGGACATGGAAGCGATGGGGCCGGTCCGGGGACGCGAGGTCTCCCACGCCCAGCAGGAAATCGTCACCCTGGCGCGCAAGCTGGAAGCGGAGGGCAAGCTGGCGCTCAAGGAAACGGATGATTATGTCGTCTGACGCCATCCCATCGGCGCCGCCCGCGGCGTGGCGTCGCAGCGCGCGGCGGCTGCATACGGCCGAGGCCTTCGAGTATCCCGCGGTGGCCGCGCCGACCGCCCTGGCCGATGCGTCCAGCGAGCCGGGTGAGGCGAGGACCGGCGGCGCAGCCGGCGCCGGAATGCTCCCCGCGCCCGCGGAAGCCGCGGGCGCCGCGGATACCGCCGCGCGGGAACAGGCATTTGAACAGGGCCGGATCGCCGGACAGCGCGAGGCGATGAGCCGAATGCGCGCGCAAACGATGGCCGAAATGAACGCCGAACGCGCGGCCATCGGCATGGTGGTCGCCGGTTTCGCGCGGGCCCGGGCAGGATATTTTTTGCAAGTCGAGGGCGAGGTGGTGCGGCTGGCGCTGGCCATCGCCCGCCGGATTTTGCATCGCGAGGCGCAGATGGACCCGCTGTTGCTGCGCGGCGCGGTGCGGCTGGCGCTGGAGCGGCTGGAGGCGAACACGCAGGTGCGGCTGCGCGTGCCGACGGGACGGGGACTGTTGTGGTCCGAGGCGTTTGCCGGCGGGCAGGGCTTGGCGCCGGGAACGGCGGCGCCGGCGGTCGTGGAAGATCCGGCGCTCGGGGGTGAGGAATGCGTGCTGGAAACCTCCCTGGGCGAGACGCGCTGCAACTTGGACGATCAGCTGCAAGAAATCGAGCAGGGCTTCTTTGATGTATTGGCCGCGCGCGGAGATACGCTGGACACTCCCGTCGAACCGCCACGGCGCGCGCCACGTGCCGCCCCCGCGAGCGCCCCCCAGGAGGGAACGGCGCAGGATCGGACGGCGTGAGCAACGCGGCGGCGCGCCGCGCAGGCGGCGCCAACGGCATCGCTGGACCGGTGACCGCATCCCAGGCGGGAGAGGGATATCTCGCGGAATATTTGCAGCGCCTGGGCGTGGGCCCGAGCACGCGCTGGACGGGCCGCGTCGTGCAAGCCGTCGGCAATGTGGTCGAATCCGAAGGGCCGTGCTGCTCGGTGGGGGAACGCTGCCTGATCGAGGACCGGAACGGAAAGCAGTACCCCGGAGAGGTCATCGGGTTTCGCGGCCGGACCGTCCTATCCATGCCCATTTCGAAACCAGACGGCCTGCGCTACGGCGACCGCATCACCGCCTGGGGAGAACGCCCTGGCGTGCCGGTCTGCGAAGCCTTGCGGGGCCGGGTGCTGGACGCCAATGGAACGCCGATAGATGGCGGGCCGCCATTCGCCAGCGCCGGCAGCCGCGCGTTCGATCACCCTCCGCCGCTGCCCTTGGAGCGTGAGCCGATCCGCCAGGCGCTGGGTTGCGGGGTGCGGGCGCTGGACGGATTCGTCGCCTGCGGGCGGGGACAGCGCTTGGGCATTTTCGGCGGCAGCGGCGTGGGTAAGAGCACGCTGGTGGGCATGATGGCGCGCAACACCGCGGCCGACCTCACCGTGCTGGCGCTGGTGGGGGAGCGCGGCCGGGAGGTGCAGGAGTTCTTGGAGACGCTGGGCGAGGAAGGGCGGCGGCGGTCGGTGGTGGTGGTTTCCACCTCGGACCAATCGCCGCTGCTGCGCCTGCGGGCGGCGCTGGCGGCAACGGCGATCGCCGAATATTTTTGCTCCCTGGGCCAGCACGTTTTGCTGGTGGTGGATTCGCTGACGCGTTTCGCGATGGCGCAGCGGGAAATTGGCCTGGCGGCGGGCGAGCCGCCGACCGCCAAGGCCTATACGCCGTCGGTGTTCTCGCTGCTGGCGCGGCTGGTGGAACGCGCCGGCCAGTTTCATGGCGGCAGCATTACCGCGTTCTACAGCGTGCTGATGGAAGGCGACGACCAGCAGGATCCGCTGGTGGACGCGGTCCGGTCGCTGCTGGACGGCCACATCGTGCTGGACCGGCAACTGGCGGCGCAGGGGCATTATCCGCCGATCGCGATTCTGGACAGCCTCAGCCGGCTGATGCCCGCGGTGGCCAGCCCGGCCCATCTGGAAAAGGCGCAACAATTGAAGCGGCTGCTGGCTTGCTATCAGCGCTCGGAGGATTTGATCCGCATCGGCGCCTATCAAGCCGGCGCCGATCCCCTGTTGGACCGGGCGATTGCGCTCCGGCCGGGCATTTTGGAATATCTGCGGCAAAAGCCCGGCGATCCGGCGCCGCTCGCCGACAGCCTGGCGCGCTTGCTCGCCCTGCCCGGCGCCTAACGCGTAGCCATGGCATTTCGCTTTACCCTAGCGGCGGTGCTGCGCGTGCGGGACAGCCTGGCGCGGCGGGAGGAAGCGCGGCTGCAAGCCGCCAATCAGGATTGCATGCAGGCGCGGGCGGCGCTGGAAGCCTGCCGCGCGGAGCATTTGGCCTTCCGGCGGCAGAACGCCGAGGCGCTGCGTGCCGGCGGCACCGGCGCGGAACTCGAATTCATCACGGCGTGTCAGCGGAATTTCGCCCGCCGCGAGGAAGCTTTGGAGCGGCAGCGCGCCGCGCTGGAGGCGGTGCGGCAGGAGCGGGAAGCGGCCTACCTGCGGGCGCGGCGGGATTTAATGGCCATCGAGACCTTGCGCGACGAGCAGCGCGCCGCGTATGAGGCGGAACAGGCCCGGCGGACACAAGCCGCCCAAGACGAACTGTTCGCGATGCGCGCACGACACGGGCGGAGCGCGTAGTCCGCCGCCGCGGCGGCGGGAAGCGCCGCCGATTGCGGCCCCAGCCCACCGTCGTGCTGGGCGCCGCCGCGGGCTTCAAGGCTGGACGACGCGGAACTCCGTGACCGCGGCGGCGGCGTGGCCGGCCGCCAGGACGATCACCGTGGCGGTGTAAGCGCCGGGCGGGAAGATGCGGATTGGCACATGCGCCAGGAAGCGGATCCGCCCCTGGCTGTCCGGTTTGGGCAGCGGAAACGGCGGGCTGCGCCGGAACATCTTGCCGCCGCGGGCAAATCGTATGCGCACGGTGGCGCCCTTGGTGCCGGGCGGCACGGCCGCGAGGAAATAAAAACCGATCGTCAGCTTAGGATTCTGGCTGGCGGCGAGCGTGCCGGACAGGTTAGGGACGATTTCGGCGTGCTGATAGCGCCAGGGATCCGCGGCGGCGGACGATGGCGGCGGCGGGCGCACGCCCTGCACCAGCGCCACGGTGCTGAGCCGAACCGGAGCGGCGCGAACGACGAGGGGGAAAGCCAACTCCGACGTTTGGCGCATCTCCGGCTGATACAGTACCGTGCGAACGGTGTAGGCGCCCGGAGACAGCGTCCAATGGCCGGCCCAACGCGGCACGGTGGCATGCGCCTGCCGCGCGGCGGCCACGGCGAAGCCGAACTCCTTGCCGGCGTCAGCGACGATCCGCCGCTGACGGTCTTCGACCGCCCCTAGCAAGGCGAACTGCACCAGTTGCCGACCGCGGAACTGAGGATGCTGTTTCAGCATGGCCGGGGGCAGCGGGCGGGCGGGAAGATCGCCAAGCGGTACCTGCGCGGCGAGCCAAAGATGGGAACCGCCGGCGGCGCGGGGAAAGACAAACGCTCGCGTCGCCAACCCCAGGTCCCGCGGCGGCTGGCGGGCGTAAAGGGCGGCGACCAGGGGATCGAGCCGGTCGGGCAGCGGCGATGGCAGCCGCGGCAGAACGTAATATCCCTTGCGCGCCCGCACACGCCAATGGGGATGGCCGGGGATCTTGATGGTAATGGCATGGAAGGCGCCGGTCGCGCCGAGCCGGCCGGGATTATAGGTCAGTTCGTAATGATCGTGGATGTCGTCCGCGATCTTGGTCATGAAGGGACTCAGGTCGTTGGTCCGTGCGGCGAGAAAACCGCCGGTGGCGGCGGCCAGCTCCCGGAGGCTGGTGAGGCGGCCGGCGTAGGTGACGTTCTCGATGTTTCCGCCGGTGGTGTGGTAGTAGGACGCTGCCGACATCGGAGCTGCGTGAGCGGCTCGCAACAGCGCGTTTGCCACCTGATCATTGGACGAGGTGGGCGTCAGCCCGGCGGGATCCACGGGATAAAAGCTGACGTGGTGGCGGTTGGCGTCGTGCATGACGGCGCGAAACAGGAACACCGTCGTCGGATTGACGTTCAGCCACTGGGTGTAATACAGAACCTCCTTGCGGCCACGCAACAACCCCAGCGCCCGGTCCAGCGCTCGCAGCGCCGTAAGGCTGGACCAACTGGAGGCGGCGTTGGCAGCGGCGGCGGAGTGGTTGATGACCTCGGCAAGAGCTGCCGTCATGGCCGCGCTGCCCGCGGCCGCTGCGCCCGCGGCCGCCGCAGCCCCGGTCCCGGAAACGGCGTGCAGCGCCCCGTATTGGGCGCTGTCCGTGCGCTCGGCCTCGGGCATGGCCTGGGCCGGACCGCCGACGCCCTGGTCAATCGCTTGCTCGGCGGTCAAGACGTTCTGCCCGCCGGCGCTGCTGCCGCCGCTGACTTGCTCCACCGCACGCTCCAGCACGGCCCGGTCCGTGGTGATGGGGGTTAGTGCGCGAAGGCCGGCGCTGGCATCCAGCACGGCGCCGTAATCGCCGGCGACGAACTCATGCTGGAGGAACCAGAGCGCCGACTGGCGGGCCAGCGACCGCCCCAAGCTGGTGACGTGGCCGAAGACGAAGAAAATCAGATTGAACGGCTGGGGGCGCTGATCCGGAGGCAAGCGGCGCAGGCCGAAGCGGCGCAAGCTGGCCTCCGGAAGACGTACCGAACGGGAGACGCGGCGGAAGCTGGTTATCGCGCGGCGACGGCCGTTATCGAAGAGTTCGATTTGGCTGGGCTTTAGGTGTTTGATGATGCGCCCATGCGCGCCGGTCACCACCATATCCACCATGACTTCATTGACCGCGCGGTGGATAGGCGGGGAAGCCTGTGGCTGGGACGCAACCTGGGCAATGGCGCCCACGGCCAGGACGGCGGAAACCACGGCGGCGCGGATACCTTTCATTGGCCTACCCCGGTCATCTTACACCCGCGGCTATCTGGCGCGGTTATCGCGCGCCGCCGCGGGCTCAGCCGTTCACGATGTGGAACTCCGTCATTGCGGCGGCGGCGTGGCCGGCGTCTTAGCCAGCCCCATCAGAGCGTGCGGCGGAACAGCGGGGTGGCCAGCAGGAGCGAGCCCAGCCCGAACGCAACGAGAAATAGCAGATCGCGCTCAATGGAGGCGAAGCCGCCGTCCTTGATCAAAATCTCCTTCAGGCCTTGGACGGCGTAGGTAAAGGGATCCACGACGGCGATGGCGCGCAGCCATCGGGGAAACGCTTCGATGGGGTAGATGGCGCCGCTGGGAAAAAACAACAGGGTGTTGAGCACGCCGAACATGGCGCGGGGCACGAGCGGATCGTTCACGCGAACCATCAGCAAGAACATCATGCCGTTGAAGGCGATGGCGGTGGCCACCAGCAACAGGGCCAACTGCACCACCGCGCCAAAGTGAAAGATGACCCCTAGTCCGGCCATGAGCGAACCAATGACGGTCAGGCTGACGCCGGAGAGCACCGCCTTGATGGCGCCGGCGACGTTCAGGCCCAGCACCAGCTCCCAGCGCGTGATGGGCGTGACCAGGTAGCCCTCATGCACCCCGCGCGCCTTGTCGTCTATGTACAGCATGCCGCCGCCGATCATCACGGAGACATAGAGCGCCAGGGCGATGGTGCCGGCCAGCAAAAACTTCATGTAGGCCACATAGGGATAGAGTTCCACCACCTCCAGGGATATCGGCTGCAACACCCGCGGCAAAATCCGCGGCGCGTTGAGCGCGTCCACCAGCGATTGCATCTCGCCTTCCACGGCGCTGCTCACGAACGGGTCGGAGTTGTTGACGACCAAGCCAATTTGCGGTGAATCGCCGGTGAGCACGCGGCGGGAATAGTCTTGCGGGATGATGACCGCGGCGTCCAGCTTGCCGGTGCGCACCGCCACCTTGGCGGCGTCGGCGTCGGGGTAGGGAATGGCGTAAAAGGTGCGGATATTGGCGGCGACGTCTTGCAGCGCCTCCTGCAACTTCAGCGACTGTTCCCCATGGTCGAGGTTGACGACCCCCAGCCGGGCGTTGCGAATCTTGCCGCCGAAGGCGTTGCCCAAAATGACCAGCTGCACCAGCGGCAGCAGCATGGACATGAGCATCAAGGTGGGGGAGCGAAAGAACTTGCGCAGCTCGCGCTCGACGATGGCCCACATTCGGTTCATGGGCGAACCCCCGGCCGGTCGGGCATTAGGAAGCCGACGGGCTTGACGGTTTCGTCGCGCAACTGGCGCCCGGTGTAATACACGAAGACGTCGTCGAGCGTGGTGCTCTGAACGCTGAGCGCGGTCACGGGATCCTGGGTTTGCTGCGCCAGCTCGACCAGTTGCGTCGTGGTGAGCGGACCGTTCGCCGTCATCAGCCGGTAGGTGCCGCTGCCATGCGCCTCGACGCCGGAGACGCCGGCCAACTCCCGCAGCCGCCGCTCCCGTTCGGGCCGGTCGCCTTGAAAGCGGACTTCCACGACGCTGGAACCGGGAACGCCCGCCTTCAGGCCGAGGGGCGTATCCAGCGCCACCAGCTTGCCGTGATCCACGATGGCGATGCGGTCGCAGAGATTGTCGGCCTCATCCATGTAATGCGTGGTGATGAGGATGGTCAGCTTCATGCTGGCCCGCAACCGCTCCAGCATCTGCCAGACGGCGACGCGGGAGACTGGATCCAGGCCCGTGGTGGGCTCATCGAGGAAAAAAATGCGCGGACTGTGGACCAAGCCGCGGGCGATCTCCAGCCGGCGCCGCATGCCACCGGAGAGCGTTTTGGTCTGCGCGCCGCGCCATTTCGTCAAATCCACCGCCTCCAGCAGCTGCGCGATGTTGCGCTCCCGCTGGGCGCGCGGAACGCTGTAGAGCTTGGCGTAGATCGAAAGGTTTTCCTCCACCGTCAAATCAATATCGCTGGTCAGCGCCTGCGGGATGACGCCGATTAGGTTGCGCACGGCGTCCGGCTCGCGGGCGACGTCATGGCCGGCGACCAGGGCACGTCCGGCGGTGACCGGTATCAGCGTGGTCATCATTCGAATCAGCGTGGACTTGCCGGCGCCATTGGGGCCGAGGAGTCCGAAGATTTCTCCGTCGGCAACCTGAAACGTGACGCCGTTGACCACGTCGAGATCCCCGTAGCGTTTGACGATATTCTCGACCGCGATGGCGGGCGGCGGGCCGGGGGCGGCCGCGCTCACGGATGCACCAGTTGGCGGGTGGGTATGAAGACGTCGGCGATCATCCCGGGCACGAACCGCATTCCCGGATTGGGGATCAGCAGCTTGAGCTGCACCGTTTTGATGTCGCGCTTGCGGCGGCTGACGTCGCGCTGGGTGGCGAAGCCGGCCAGGGCGGCTTTGGCGATCACCGTGCCCCACACCGCGGCGCCGCTCGGCATGACGACGCGCAGCTTGTCGCCGAGCCGCACGGAGTCGGCATAGGTCTCGGGCAGCGGGGCGTACACCCAGGTGCGGGACAACTCCTCGATGGTCACGATGGGCGCGGCGGGAGCGACGACCTCGCCCGGCAGCGCGACGCGCAGGTTGACGACGCCGGTGACCGGCGCGTGGATCTGGGCGTACCCGAGCTGAACCTGGGCCTGAGCGGCGAGGGCCTGGGCGTTGCGCAGTTGAGCCTGATCGGCGTAGACGGTTTGCTGCGCCATCTCCACTTGATAGCGATTGGCCTGGGCGGTTTGCAGCGCCGCCTCCTGCGCCGCGGCGGTTGCCCGCGCGGAATGGATCGCGGCGCGGTCGGCGTTGAGGGCGGCGACCATCTCATCGTGGGTTTGCTGGCTGAAGATGCCGGCGCGCGCCAACAACACGGCGCGGCGAGTGTCGGCGTTTTGCCGCGCGTACTGCGCCTGGGCCTGAACCACGGCCGCGCGGGCCGCCCGCGCCTGGGCCTGGGCCGCCAGGACTTGGCTGGCCGTGGCCTTTTCGACCTGGAGCAGCGCGGCGCGGGACTCGGCCACCCTGAAGCGGTCGCCATGCACCGTCGCCAGGGCGGCGCGGCGAACGGCGGCCAGATCCCGCGCGGCGATAGTGGCGATCAGCTGCCCGGCACGGACGCGATCCCCCTCCACGACGTCCAGCGAGGCGATCTGGCCCTGAACGCGTGAACTCACGATGACCTCATGCGCATCCACCGTGCCCACCAGCATCAAACCCTGCGCGTGACTCGTGGTGAAGTAATAGATGCCCAGGGCGAGCAGGAACGTCGCCCCCAATACGAGAAAGATGCGCGTGCTGGCCTTCATGCCCTCCGCCTCCGCGGGACGGCGCCGGCCGGCATGGGCGTGGCGGCAAGCGCGCCGCCAGCGACCGGTTCGCCGCGGGCAGGATCCATGAACCTGGTTGCGCGGCGGCGGCAGCCAAGCAGCGCCGGTTTGCCGCGCGGGGCGGCGGCGATGGCGCTCATGCGGGCGCGGTCAAGACCAAGCTCGCTGAATTCACGGATGGCGGCGGCGAGGATGCGGCTCCGAGCCTGGCTCGTCGGACGGCAGCGCCGTTGGCGGGAGTTCATCTGAATTAGCCGGTCAGTCAAATCTATTCCGGCCGCTCGCCTTTTCGCAAGCCTCCGTGATTGGCCCGCGGGATCTTCGCCCCTGGGTGGGCGGCTGGGTGCGGCTGCTTCCGCCATGGGCGCGCGGACGCCGCGGCATCACGGCCCGCGCGCACCGTGCCCGGTCCGTTTTGCCGAGCGCGGTCGGCAGGTCTTGCCGAGCGGGCGGGAATGCCGCGGGGGCTGTCAGCCAACGATGCTGAAAAGACGCCGGTTAGGGCCGCGGCGCCGGATGGCGGGTGAAGTGCTTCCTAGCCTGCGTGATGCTTGCGGCCATTGCCAACGCGATCGCGGCGCCGCCGGTCAACCCGGCCGTCGGCGCCCCCGCGGCCACGGGAATGGACCGGAGCAATGGGAGCGGCGGAGCGCCCACGGGCTTTGCCCAGCACTTAGCTGCCGCGCAGGCGCCGACGGGAGCGGCGGCGCCGCCGCCCAACCCGGCGCCAAGCCGCCAGGAGCACGAAGCATCCGGGAATGGCACGTCGTCGCAGCCGGGCCGCCATGCACCCGCGCACCATCATCGCCCATCCGTCGCGCACCCTGCGGCTTATAGCGCGGCTCCAGCCCCATCGCGCGGAAGCGCACCGCGGGAAGCCGGCCCCGGCCCTGGAACTGCGATTGGCGGCACGCTCGCCGGCGAAACGGCGCGGGCGGCGGCGACCGGAAATGGCGGGGGCACGGGCGCTGCGCCGCCGCGATTCGCGGGGTCGCCGGGGATGAGGGCACTGGCCGCGGAGCTCGGCGGCGCGCCGCCCGAGCAAGCGGGCAGCGCAGCCGATCCCGGCGGAAAGCCTTCGGCCCGTAAAGCCGCAGCGCCGCGCTCCAGCGGCCAGTCGTCGCCGCCGCCGGCAGCACCAGATGCCGCCAAGAACAAGGCCCCGGGGGCCGCCAAGGAAGTGCTGGCCGCCGGCGCCAGCGCCGCGCAAGTGAGCGATGAGATGAAGCTGGTGACAACTTCCGATGCGGCGGTGCAGAGCGGCGAACCTGGCAACGGCCCGGCGACCGCCGCCCAGTACGGGGGAGCAGCAACGAACGGAACGGAACGCGCCACGCTGGGGGCCGCGCACCGAAGCACGGTGCAAACGGCCGCCGCGGCTCTTTTAGCGCCGGCAGCGAAGGGCGCCGGGAATGAAGCGGCGGCGAACCCAATGGCCTTGGCGGCGCAAAGCGAAACGACGGTAACTCCCGCGGCGAACGGAACGAACGTGGTGTTGGCTACGGCGCCGGGCGCGCCATCCATTTCGCCCGCTGGCACGACAAGCGGCGCCGCAGCCAGCGCACCCAATACCGGGGCAAGCGCGACACCAGGGGCGGCGGCCAGCCGCGGAATGGCGACGGCGGCGAACGCACCGTCGGCGCCGGCCGGCGACGGCAACACGTTTCCGGCAGGAGCAGCGGCGGCCGCGGCGCTCCGCTCGCCGGCCGGCGCGGCGGTACAGGGATCGGCAAACGCGGGCGGCGGCGCATCCCCCGGCGCCAACCAGCAGGCGCCGCACGGAGGCGCCGGCAGCGGCACGGATGCCAATGGTGGACAGCATGGTGGAAATAGCCAGCCCGAGGCGGCATCGCCCCGAACGACGGCTGCCTTTTTGAGATCAGCCGCCGGGGCCGCGAATGTCGCAGCGGCGGCGAAGAGCCGCGCCGATAGCGCGGGGAACGCCGCCGCCCGGAGTTCGGCGGCGGGCGCAACGGCGAGCGATGGGCCGTCCACGACGGCGCCGATGGCGGCGGCGCCGCCGGCCAGCGCCGGCGCGGCGGCAACCGGAAGCAACGCGGCGGCGCCCAGCAGCAACTTGGCGTCCCAGCTGACCGCGGCGGCGGCGCCGCCGCAAGAGCTGGCGCCGGCGAGCAACAGCCGCCAGCTCAAGATTGAAATCCAGAACGACGCCCTGGGCGCGGTGGCGGTGCGGGCGACGATGCGTCCCGCGGGACTGGAGGCGGCGATTCAAGCCTCGCGCGCGGAGACCCAGACGGTGCTGCGGCAGGATTTACCGCTGCTGCAACAAGCGCTCAGCGCGCACAACATTCGTGTCGGCTCGCTGACCGTGGCCAGCACGCCGGCAAATCACGGCAACGCGGGAAGCGGCAACAACAGCGGCGGCAACAGCGGCAATAGCGCCGGCGGCCAAAACGCGTTGGGGTCGAACGCCCGGAATGGGGACCGGCAGAGCCGGCAGGAGCAGAGCGGAACCCAGACTGTCCACCGCGCGCTGGCGGCGGCTGACGAGCCCCATGCCGGCGGCGTGCTCCGAGACATCCATTCGCCGGCGGCAACCGCGCCGGGTCGGCTGAGCGTGCGCGTATAGCGAGCTTTGCGGGAGGGAAATGATGAGCCTGAATATCACCAATACCGGCGCGCCGCCCTCCGCGGCGGCTGCGGCCACCAGCGGAAGCGGCGCCGGCGGAGCGAGCGGCGCGAACAGCCAGTTCGGACCCAACTCCTTCATTCAACTGCTGACGGCGCAGCTGCAAAACCAGACGCCGAGCAGCACGCTGGATCCGAATCAAATGATGACCGAGCTGGTGCAGTTCAACAGCTTGGAACAACTGATGAGCATCAACCAAGTCCTCACGCAGCAATTCGGCCCCGCCGCCGGCGGCGGGACAACACCGGCTACCACCGGAAGCACGAAGACCGCCTCCGGCGCCGTTCAATCCTAGGGAGATCGCCATGTCCGCGTTTTCAATTCCTTTGTCCGGCCTGGACGCCTATTCTTCCGCGCTCTCGGCCGTTTCCAACAACCTGGCCAACCTGAACACGACCGGCTACAAGACCGAGACGCCGCAGTTCAGCGACCTGTTCTATCAGCAACTGGGCAGCACCGGAAGCGGCAACCCGATTCAGGTCGGCAACGGTTCCACCGTCGGCAGCACGGAGACGAACTTCGCGACCGGCAGCCCGCAAAGCACCGGCGTGCCGTCGGACGTGGCCATCCAAGGCAACGGCTTCTTCGTGGTCAACACCAACGGCGTCACCAGCTATACGCGCAACGGCAACTTCAACGTCAATAGCGCGGGATACCTGACGACCAGCAGCGGCGGCTTGGTGATGGGCTATCCGGCGGTGAACGGGGTGATCAACCCGAACGGCGTGCTGGGACCGATCGCCATGGGCGCGGGACAGACCAGCCCGCCCAACGCCACGGCAAACGTAACGCTGGGCATGAACCTGAACGCCAGCGCCGCGGTGGGCGCGAGCTACAGCGCGCCGGTGACGATCTACGACGCGCTGGGGGCGAGCCACCAATTGACCTTCACCTTCACCAAAACCGCCGCCAACGCCTGGGGCTACACCATCACGGCGCCGCAATCGGACATCGCCGGCGCCGCCACCAATCCGGTCACGCTGGGCAGCGGAACCCTGAACTTCAATGGCAGCGGGCAGCTCACCACCACGGGACCGGTTGCGGTGACGATGCCGGCCGGCGACACCTGGGCGAATGGCGCCACCGTGCCAGCGACGCTGTTCAACTGGCAATTGGCTGCGGGCGGCGCCCCGGCGATCACGCAGGTGGCCAGCCCCTCGGTGGTGCTGTCCAACGTTCAGGACGGCTACGCCAGCGGCACACTGTCCAGTTACAGCGTGCAGCAGGACGGAACGGTGGAGGGAACGTTTAGCAATGGCCGGTCGGCGGCGCTGGGCCAGATCGCGCTCGCCAACTTCGCCAACTTGCAAGGCCTGATCCGCGACGGCAACGGCGCCTACTCGTCCACGCTCGGCTCCGGGGCGGCGAACCTCGGCGTGCCGGGCACCGGCAGCCTCGGCACGGTGGCGGGCGGCTCGCTGGAGCAGTCGAACGCGGACATCTCGACCGAGTTCACGCAGTTAATTCAAGATGAGACCGGCTATCAGGCCAACTCCCGGGCCGTGACCACCATGAACAACGTGGAGCAGGCGGCGATCAGCCTGATTCCGTAACCCAGGCGGCCGGCGAAACGGCGGGCGGGGCGGAAAGCGGCGCTCCGCCCGCGCGCCCCGGCTGGGTTAGGCGCGGTTAACAGCCGCGGGGGAAGAGGCGAGAAAACTCTAACCCAGGGCCGCGGCGGCGGCGGCGTTCCGCCGCGAATGCCCGTATTTCGCCTTCGGCCCGCGGATTGCATAGGCAGGGCCGTAATGGCCCGACGCCCCCATCGTTCCCCTCACAGCCGCCCTTGGCTGGCGGGAAGCCTTGTGCTTCTGCTCGCCGCGGGCGGCTGTTCCTATTTTCATCACGCCCACACGGCGGAAGCGGCGGGAAAGCGGCCCGTGACCGCGTCCTTGACGCTCAAGCCCTTTTTGGTGAACCTCGCCGACCCGGGCGGGATGAGCTTTCTGCGCGTGCAGATCGCCTTGGGTCTGACCGCGCCGGAACCGACCGGCGCCGCCGCGGGCCCGGCCATCGCCGCCGCGCGCGACGGAATCATCTCTACGCTCACTACCCGCACCTCCGCCCAACTGCTGGCGCCGGATGGGAAGGCGAAGCTCAAAAAGCAGCTGCTGGCGATGCTGCGCCGCAGGGCGCCCATGCTGCGCGTGGGAACGATTTACTTCACCGATTTCCTGATTCAGCACTAGAGAGTATGGCTACCAACCCCGCTCTGCCCTCTTACCCCGCCGAAGCCGGCGACGCCGACGCTTGGGGCGAGTGCCTGCAATTGCCGGTCGAGATGGCGGTAGACCTCGCCATCCCGCGTTTCACCGTCCGGCATTTATTGCAACTGGAACCGCGCTCGGTGATCAACACCCGGTGGCAAAAGGGGCAGGACGTGCCCCTGCGGGTGAACGGCCAGCTCATCGGCTGGGCGGAGTTCGAGGTCACCGGCGATCAATTGGCCGTGCGCATCACGCGCCTGGCGTAAATCTCCATTTGCCCGCACAGAAAGGAATGTCCTATGCCGCGTCCAACCCGTACCCCTGCTGCGCGTGCCGGCCGCTCCGGCGGCACGGCGCGCGGCGCTGCTGCCACGGCGGCGCGGCGCGCCACCTCCCCGCGATCCGCCCGCACGCGTCCGGCGGCGACGCGGCCGATCACCGCGGAGGCGCTGCTGCCCGAGGCGCGGACGGAGGGCGGGCCCGTGGAGGATTTCCCTGTGCATTTCGCGCAAGCCATGGAACTGGCGCTGCCTGGAACCAGCGCCGCGAAGACCGATCGCGCCGCGGCGGCGAGCGAGCTGACGGCATTGCCGGCGGGCGCCACCGGCGCAGGCCGGCGTTGGCTGCCCTGGCGATGGGGACGGCTGTGGCCGGCGCTGCAACAGAAGGTGGCGCGGCGGCCGCGCCGGGAGCTGCGCATGGCGGAGATGCTGACGCTGAGCGACAAGCGATTTCTGGCGGTGGTGCGCTACGGGGAGTCGCAGTTCTTGATCGGCGGGGCGCAGAACTCGATCGCGCTGCTGTCGCGCATCGAGCCGCCGACGCCGGCGGCGCCGCGGCACCCGGCCATGTTCCGGTAAGCCACCGGCGGGTCTGGCGGACGCTGGGCTGGCTGGCGCTGGCGGTCTGGCTGCTGGCGGCGCCGCGGTTGCGGGCGCAGACCACGGCCACGCCGCCGACCCCGCCCACCGCGACCAACCTGCCCGCCGGCATTCCCGGCGCCCCGCTGGGACCGATGATGCAGAGGCTGATGCCCGCCTTGGGCCGCAAGGGCTT
>DAHUYO010000082.1 GCA_027315185.1 Acidobacteriota bacterium | reverse complement strand
GCCTCGGGGACCCATTGTGTTTGCATGCGTTCACTCTGCCTTTCGAGTGTCACGCATCATTCTGAACGAGCTCAGCCAACGAGACGGTGTCGCCTTTCCTTGCGCCGTCCCCGGAAGCCGCGCGACCCGGCGCCGACGGCCGGTTCCTGTTGCCTTCCCAAAGAAGCTGTGGCATGCTCTGTGGGCAGGCCAAAGGAGGGCGGCGATGGCGGAGGCAAGTAAACGCGAGGTGCAGCCGGGGACGCTGGCGCTGATGGTGCTGAAGACGCTGGAGGCGCTGGGGCAGCTGCACGGTTACGGCATCGCGCGGCGCATCGAACAGATCAGCGGCGACGTGCTGGCGGTCAACCAGGGCACGCTGTATCCGGTGCTGCTGCGCCTGGAGCAGGAGGGCGCGATCGCATCGCGCTGGGGGGCGTCGGAGAACAACCGCCGCGCGCGGTATTACCGTCTGACGCCGGCGGGGCGCAGGCGGCTGGCGGCGGAGGCGCGGGATTGGCAGCGGACGGCTGAGGTGATCGGCCGCTTCTTCGCGCTCAAGCCGGAGGGCGCATGAATTGGCTGCGGCGGATGCTGGCGCGGGTGGCGGGCCTGGTGACGGCGCGGCGGGATGAGGCGCGCCTGCGTGAGGAGTTGGCGGAGCATTTGGCGCTGCTGGCGGCGGAGAACGAACGAGCCGGGCTGCCGCGCGACGAGGCGCGGCGGCAAGCCGCCCTGAAGTTTGGCGGGGTGGAGACGGCCAAGGAGGCATGGCGGGAGGAGCGGCGGCTGGCGTGGATGGAGGCCACCGCGCGCGATCTCGCCCGCGCGGCGCGGCGGCTGCGCGCCGCGCCGGGCTTTGCCGCCGTGGTGGTGCTGACGCTGGCGCTGGGCATTGGAGCGACGACGGCGCTGTTCAGCGTGATGGATGCGGTGATGTGGCGCTCGCTGCCGGTGCCGCACGCGAACCGGCTGGTGCTGCTGCGTTGGCAGGCGCGGCGCCCGCCGGCAGACAGCGACTTCTATTTTTTCCCTTGCCCTGGCGCGTCGGGCAACGGCCCGCGGAATCCGTCTTCTTGTACGTTCTCCGGGCCGATGTTCCGCGCCATCCGGCGGCGGCTGCGGGGCACGGCGCGCGCGTTCGCCTTCTTTCCGCTGTTCCGCGCGGTGGTCGCCGCGCCCCAGGGGACAACCGTGTCGGGCGGCTATTTCGTTTCCGGCGGGCTGTTTCCGGCGCTAGGGATCAACCCAGCGGCGGGACGGCTGCTGGGGCCGGGGGACGATGCCCCCGGGGCGCCGCCGGCGGCGGTGGTCAGCTATGCGTATTGGCAGCGCGAATGGGGCGGGCGCCGCCGCGCCATTGGCCAGGTGGTCACGATCAATGGCGTCGCCGCCACCGTGGTCGGCGTCACTCCCGCCGGCTTCCGTGGACTGGGGCCCGGCGACCGGGCCGGCGTCTGGCTGCCACTCCGCATGATCCAGCAGTTGAACCCGCGGTTTCCCGGGTTGAATGACACGGGCGCCCTGTTTCTGGAAATCGGGGCCGCCCTGGAAAATACGGCGGCGCGCGGCGCGGCGCAGGCGCGGGCGAATGCGGCATTCCTCAGCGCGGCGCTGGCGGCGCACGTCTTCCAGCGCCAAGACGGAGCGCGGGTGGCGCTGCTGCCCGCTGCGCGCGGGCTCAATACCGCCGCGGCGCTGATGTTCGCGCCGCCGCTGGAAATCCTGATGGCGGTGGTGGCGCTGCTGCTGCTGATCGCCTGCGCCAACGTTGCCGGGCTGCTGTTGGCGCGGGCGCCGGGGCGGCAAAAGGAGATGGCCATTTGCCTGGCGCTGGGCGCCGGGCGGGGGCGGCTCGCCCGCCAGTTGTTCGCGGAAAGCCTTTGGCTGGCCATGGGCGGCGGCTTGCTCGGGCTGGTCTTCGCGGTTTGGGGCGCGCGTGGGTTGGCGGCGTTGCTGACCGCGGGCTCAGGAGGAGCATTTCCATTGGCGGTCAGCCCCAATCCGGCGGTTCTAGGCTTCGCCGCCGCCGTGGCGCTGTTCGCCGCCATGCTGTCCGGCCTGATGCCGGCCTGGCGCGCCTCGGCTGTCGCGCCGGCGCCGGCGCTCAAGCTGGCGCCGGGCCATGTCGCGCGGCGGCGGCGCTTCGGCTTGGGGGCGGGACAAGCCTTGGTGATTGGGCAGGTGGCGCTATCGGTGCTTGTCCTGGCGGGCGCGGGCCTGTTGGTGCGCACGCTGGGCAACTTGAACCGCGTGCGGCTGGGCTTCAACCCGCGTCACCTGCTGGTCGTCAACGTGGATCCTTCCACGAGCCGGCTGAAAGGACATGCGCACGCCGACTTCGATGAGCAGATCCGGCGGCGGCTCGCGGCAATCCCCGGCGTGACCGCGGTGGCCTACGCGCAAATGCCTTTGCTCAGCGGCGGGTATATGGACGACAGCTTCACGCGTCCGGCGCACCCGCACGCAGGTTCGGTCACCGCGCCATTTCTTGGCGTGGGTCCGGGGTTTTTCCACACGATGGGCATTCCGCTGCTGGCGGGCCGGGAGTTTGCCGCTCCGGACGTGGCCGCGGAGCGCAAGCTGGCGATCGTGAACCGCCGCTTCGCGCGGCAGGCGTTCGGGGCCGCCGATCCCATCGGCCAGGAAATTCACGGCAACGGAGCTACTTGGAGGATCGTCGGGGTTGCCGCCAACGCCCGCTATGGAGTCCTGCAAGGCAGCTTTCAGCCGGTGGTGTACATGCTGCGGCCGGGCGAGGTGTTTGAGCTGCGCTGCGCGGCGGCGCCGGGGGCGGTGATGCCGGCCGTGCGCCGGGTACTCCGCGGCGCCAGCCGCGCGGTGGCGATTGCGGACATGACCACCGAGCGGCAGCAGATCGCGCAACTGTTGTGGCAGCAACGGCTGCTGGCGCGCTTGTCGAGCCTGTTCGCGGCGCTGGCGCTGCTGCTGGCGGCGCTGGGGCTGTATGGCCTGCTGGCGTTCGAAGTGGCGCGGTCTTCCCGGGAGACGGGCATCCGCCTCGCGCTAGGAGCAAAGCCCGGCGCGATTCTACGCGGCACCGTCGCCCGGGGGCTGGCGCTGGCGCTGGCCGGCGGCGCGACCGGCTTGGCCGCGGCGGCGGTGCTGACCCGGCTGCTGCAAGCGCATCTGTTCGGCGTCTCGGCGCTGGATCCGGTCAGCTATGGGGCGGCGCTGGCGCTGCTATTGCTGGTAGGTGCGGCAGCATGTTACCTGCCTGCTCGCCGGGCAGCCGCGCTGGATCCGGCGCAGGTGATCCGGGAAGAATAGGCCGCTGCGGTCGCGCTTGGCGCGGCCGCTTCCTGGGGGGGCGGGCGGCCTCGCCCGCCTTGCGGAATAGGCTTCAGCCCGTGTCCTGCGGCCCTTAGCAGCGGTCCATCGCCCGGAGCTACTCGTCCTCCGCCCGCCGTACACCGCCAGGCGGAAGCCCGCCGGCGCAGCGAACGCGGGATAGCCGTCCTCGGCTGTCATTCCCCGCCGCCGTGCGCGGCCGCGTGGGGTATGCCTCCGGCTTGCGTGCGGTCGCGCTTGGCGCGGCCGAGTTGCGATTGAGGAATGCAGCGCCGCGGAGATCGGCCCGCCGCCCAGGAGGGCGACGGTACGCAGGGCAGGAGCCCTAGGCCACCTTGGGACGAGGGACGGGGGACGAGGGCGGGAATGACCGTGCCGGGGAGGGTGCCGGTAGGGCCAATAGCGGGCTGCTGCGGAGCTGCGGCGGCTGGCCAGCGATGAAGATCGGCGCCCCCCGGGCCCGGCAAGCTGGCGGGGGGTGTTAGGCGAGGACGCCGAACCTACCGCGCGAGGCGCGGGCTCGGCGCAAGCCGGAGGCCTATCCGAAGTTGGCGGAAACGCGCGCTGCGCGGCAGCGGGCGCGGATCCGGGAGCCACGGCGGCGGGCTTACGGCTAGAATGGGCCGCATGGCTATCGGCCTCGCGAACCGGATTCCGCAATGGATCGAAGATTTGTGGCTGGTCTGGGTTGTCAGCTGGTGGCTGCTGGCCGTTTGGCGCAAGCCGGTCCAGCGGCGGGGATCCGGAAATTATGAGATCGGCCATCGGGTGCTGTTGCTGGCTGGGACGGTCATGCTCTTCTGGCCGTGGCGGTTCGGCGGCTGGGCCGTGCGGCGATTCTATCTCCCGCCGCCGGCGCTATTATGGGCGGCGCTGGCGGTCGTGCTGGCCGGGTTCGCTCTTTGCTATTGGGCGCGGTTCACGCTGGGTGGGAATTGGTCGGGGAGGATTGTGGTGAAGCAAGATCACGAACTGGTCCGGCGCGGGCCGTATGCGCGCATTCGCCATCCCATCTACACGGGCATCTTACTGGCGGTGGCAGGCACGCTGGCCGCCACCTGTTACTTGGGCACGGCCGCCGGAGCGGCCCTGATGTTCATCGCCTTGTACATCAAATCGCAGGGGGAAGAGAAGCTGCTGGCGCCGGTCTTCGGCGACCGGTTCGCGGAGCACTTGCGCCAGACGGGGCGATTCTTGCCACGGCTGCGCCGGCCGGCGGCAGGCGGCGCGACGGCGGCGGATTAAGCGCGGCGGCAGGCGGCGCGGCAGTCAGATTGTTGACGGGCGCGGGTGCCCGCGCGGCTGCGCGGCGCGTCCCGCCGGCTTGGCGCGGGCGGGCGGCCCATTTCAGGCCAGCCGCGGGCTGACCGGCGGGCGAGCACGCCAACGCCGATTTCACCGTGCCAACGGCGCCCATGGGACCGGGCGTCCACCGCCACTTACAGTCCGGTCATCTTGAGTGCGGCTTCCGGCAGACGCGCGCCTTCCAGTTGCAGCGCGGCGCTAGCGGCATCAATTTCCTGGAGATCGGCGGCGGCAAGCTCGACGTTCACGGCGCCGAGGTTTTCCTCGAGCCGATGCAGTTTGGTGGTTCCCGGGATCGGCGCGATCCATGGTTTTTGCGCCAGCAGCCAAGCGAGCGCCACCTGCGCCGGCGTTGCGCCTTTGCGGGCCGCGACGGCCTGCACCAGCGCGACTAGCGCCATATTGGCCTTGCGCGCCTGCGGCGAAAAGCGGGGCACGAGGTTGCGGAAGTCGGTGGGATCGAACTTCGTGTTTTCGTCTATTTTGCCGGTGAGGAAGCCGGCGCCAAGTGGGCTGAAGGGGACAAAGCCGATACCCAACTCCTCCAGTGCCGGCAGAAGCTCTTTCTCCGGACCGCGCCAGAACAGGGAGTACTCGCTCTGTACGGCGGTGACCGGATTGACGGTGTGCGCGCGGCGAATCGTCCCGACCCCCGCTTCCGACAAGCCGAAGTGTTTGACCTTGCCTTGGGCAATCAATCCCCGGACGGCGCCGGCGACCTCCTCGATCGGCACCTTGGGATCCACGCGGTGCTGATAGAAGAGGTCAATGCAATCGGTGCGGAGGCGCTTGAGGGACGCTTCGGCCACCTGGCGGATATGCTCGGGCCGGCTATTGGTGCCGCCGGTGCGGGCTCCGGTCGTTGGGTCTATGTCGAAGCCGAACTTTGTAGCCACCACGACTTGTTTGCGGATGGGCCGGAGCGCCTCACCAAGCAGGTCCTCATTGGTGAAGGGACCATAGGCTTCCGCCGTGTCGAAATGGGTGACGCCATGGTCATGGGATGCGCGAATCAGCCGAATCATTTCGTTCCGGTCGGCCGGCGGGCCGTAGCCGGAACTCATGCCCATGCAGCCGAGGCCAATTGCCGAGACTTCAAGGTTGGGTCCGAGGATTCGCTTTTGCATCGTTCTTTGCTTGTGGCCGCGTGCCCCGCGCTGGTCCGCGTTGCCGAGTCGATGCTCCGCGCCCGCGCCGGCGTCTGAGCACGTTGCAGTGCTAAGGATACCGCCGCAGTGACAGGCCTGGCCACACGGCGGCGCCAAGCACCACGGCCGGTGGGTCCGCGGTTCGCCAGTTCGGCGCGGCGGCGGGCGGCGCGGGGCTCCCCGAGCCAACCGCGCGACCGCCGCGACAACAACGCAGAGTGCGGCCTCCGCCGGGCCTCAATCGCGCTGGGTGGAAGGCTGAGCTGGCGTCGTACGCTGACGCGACAGGCAGAACCACGCCTTTGCGCCGTAATCCCGGAATTCCACTGAGCGCAATTCGACGATCTCCAGCGCGGGCTCGATGGCGAGCATGACCTCGCGCGCCGAACGGCGCGGCGGACCGCTCTCGCGCGGCGGGCCTTCCGTGCTGCCGATCAGGCTCAGCCACAAGCCGCCCGGCGCTAGTGCGGCAGCAACGTGTGCCGCGAACCGCTGCCGATCATCCGCTGCGTCGAAGACATGAAAGCACCCCCGGTCGAAGACGAACTGGAACGGCCCGCCGGACGGAGGCGCGCGGAGAAAATCGCCTACAGCAAAGCGGCAGCGCAGCGCGCGCCCCTCCATCTTGGTGTGCGCACTCTCCACGGCTAGCGGCGAGACGTCGATTCCGAGAACGTCAAATCCGCGCTCCGCCATCCAAATCGCATTCGTGCCGGTGCCCGCGCCGATCTCGAGGGTCGGACCCGGCTCAACCCGGCCGGAAGCAATGAACTCGACGAGCACAGGGTCTGGATGCCCGGTGTCCCAGGGTAGCTGTCCCGAAGCGTAGCTCTCGTTCCAGGATGGGTGGGGCATCGCGATACGAGTTTAGTCCATCCGCAAAGGTTAGGCTCGACAGGGAACAGGGCCAATTCGCGTCGGCCCCGCGCGGGCGTGGCGGCGGGCGGCGGCGCTAGGTGCTTGCGGACGAGCCATCCGCGCCCCCAGGGGGCAGGGCGATTGCGCCGGCGGCAAATTGGCGCAGCGCGGCGCGCAGTTGCTCGCGGGCGGCGCGGAAGGCGGCCAGGCGCTCCTCGGCGCCGCCGGCGACGGCGGCGGGATCGGCGATGCTCCAATGAATGCGGCGCGGCGCGCCGGGAAAGACCGGGCAGGTCTCCTTGGCATGGTCACATACGGTGATGACGTAATCGAAAGTTTGGCCGGTGAACTCATCCACATGCTTGGAGCGCTGGGCCGAGATGTCCACGCCGATTTCCCGCATCACCGCGATCGCCTCCGTCCGCACGCTGCTGGGGCGGTGGCCGGCGCTAAAGACGGCGAATCCTGGACCGCCGTCATGGCGGAGCAGCCCCTCGGCCATTTGGCTGCGCGCCGAATTGGCCGTACATAGGATCAAAACACGCACGGGTGTGTTCCTCCGCCTTCCGTCAATCGTTTCCATCATTCCCATTCCATGTGCCCTGTCCATGACTGGTTCCCGGACTGCACGGTTCCACTCGGTTCGCATCATTCACGCCACATCGGCGGCGTGGCCCGTTTGCCGCGGCGCCCAGCGGCGCTGGAACCACAGCGCGACGCTGACCAGGGAGATGAGCACCGGCACCTCGACCAGCGGGCCGATGACGGTGGCGAAGGCCGCCGCGGAATTGAGGCCGAAGACGGCAACGGCGACGGCGATAGCCAGTTCAAAGTTGTTGCTGGCGGCGGTGAAGGAAAGCGTGGCGGTTTGCGCGTAATCCGCTCCGGCGCGGCGGCTGAGCCAGAAGCTGACGAAGAACATGACCACGAAATAGACGGCCAGCGGCGCGGCGATGAGCAGGACGTCCAGGGGTCGGGCGAGGATCTGTTTGCCTTGCAGGCTGAACATGATCACGATCGTGAACAGCAGGCCCGCCAGCGTCAGCGGGTTGATGCGGGGCAGAAAGGTATGGGTATACCACTCGCGGCCGCGGACGCGGAGCAGCAGGAATCGGGTCAGCAAGCCGGCGGCAAACGGCGCGCCTAGATAGAGCAGGACGCTGCCAGCGACCTGGCCCATGGAGACGTGCAGCACGCTGCCCTGGAGGCCGAACAGCGGCGGCAGCCAGGTCAAAAAGATCCAGGCGTAGAGGCTGTAGAACAGGATTTGGAAGACGCTGTTGAAGGCCACCAGGCCGGCGGCGTAGTCGGTGTCGCCCCGGGCGAGTTCGTTCCAGACGATGACCATGGCGATGCAGCGGGCCAAGCCGATCAGGATCAAGCCGGTCATGTAGCCCGGTTCGCCGCGCAGGAACAGCACCGCCAGGGCGAACATCAGCACGGGCCCGATCACCCAGTTCTGCGCCAGCGACAACGCCAGCACGCGGCGGTTGCGGAAGACCGCGCCCAGGCGTTCGTACTGCACCTTGGCCAGCGGCGGATACATCATGACCATCAAACCGAGGGCGATGGGGATGCTGGTGGTGCCGGCCTGGATGTGGCCGATCCACTCGGCGCCGCGCGGCAGCCAGCGCCCCAGCGCGACGCCGGCGGCCATGGCCGCGAAGATCCAAACCGTCAGGTAACGGTCTACAATCCCCAGACGATGCGGGCAGTCAGGCGCGGCGGCGGTGGGTGGATTCTGCTGCGGTGCGCTCATAGGGAAGGGATCACTTGTGGGGGTGGGATGCGCGGCGGGTGTCGGGGGGCGTTGGCCGGCGCGATGGCGCTAGCGGCAGCACGCAATGGCCTTGCCGGAGATCGCACGGTTGCGGGTGCAGCACTCCGCATAGAGGAAGCCGAGCAGTTCGGCCAGCGCGTCCGTGTTGGCTTGGTACCAAAGGAAGGTTCCCTCGCGCCGCACGGTGACCAGGTTCTCGCTCTTCAATTTCTCCAGGTGGTGGGAAAGGGTGGAGGGCGGGATATCCAACTCCCGCTGAATATCGCCCGCGACCAGGCCGCCCGGATGCGCCGCCAGCAGCAGCCGGACAATGCGCAGGCGCGGCTCGGCGCCGAGGGCGGAAAACATGTCGGCGTATTTCGCGGCGTCATTGGCCGGTTGGAGGCCTGGTCGCTTCTCCAGTTGGCGCGGCGCAGCGGGGATCGTTTCCGTTTCCATACTTCGAGATTACTAGAAATACAGAACCGCTGCAATGGCCGGGGGCGGCGACGATTGACCGGCGCGGGCCCCAGCCCCGCCCGCAGCGGGGCGTGCCGCCTTGCGCCCGCCGCCGGCCGGCGCCAGCCCATTTGTCAGGGACGGTGGCGGCGGCCGCCGCCGTCAGGCAGAATTGGCGCATGAATCGCAGACGATTTCTCCGCGGCGCGGCGGCGGCGCCGGTGTTGGCGGCGGCACAAGGCGCGTGGCCGGCCGGCCCGGCGGCGAAGGATGACGGCAGGCCGGCGCCGGCTATCCACGCGCCGGACGATTTGCCCAAGGGCCGGTACCGGCTGGGGCGGATCGAGAACGATTACGACCGTTGGCTGCCGGGTGAGCGGGAGGCGTTGGCGCATGCGCCGCGGCTGGCGGGGTTTGCCGGCAGCGGCGTGCGGGTGCACGCGGAGGGGCCGGGCGCCGGGAGAGCGACGCGGGTCGTCCGGCCGGGTGGCGCCGTGGACGGCTGGCGGTTGCTAACGGTAATCGGCTGGCTGAACGGCGTGCCGACGACGGTGTGGGAAAAGGATGCCGCGCATCAGGGGGTCATCGTCTACAGCACGATGCTGGGGGAGATTCTGCGCATCCCCAAACGCGTCGGCCGCCTGGAAAACATCCGGCCCCGGACCATCCGCCCCGGCCATGGGGTGCGCTTCGAGCGGCCGGCGGAGTTTCCGCGCCAGCCGGATCTGCCGGGTGAGTACATTCTCAACTCCGCCGAGGATCCCTGCTATGAGAATGTCGCGGCGCTGGGGCCGGAGCTGATCGGATGGACGCTGGTGGGCAATGAGGAAGGCGGGCCGCTGGCGTCCTTGTACCTGGAGCCGGACGGGCGGTCGCGGCAGGTGAATCCCCCGCCAGCGGGCGAAACCATCGCCAGCCGGTTGGCGCCGGACATGGCGGGGCGGGTCTTCGATCCACAGGACTTTCTGCCCTCGGAATACCACTTCGATTACGTGGAGGGCTACAGCAAACGTACGCTGCTCGGCGGCTATCTGCCGGCGGCGGACATCGGGGTTTGGAACCCGCGTTTCGGCTGCGGCTATGAAGTGATGCTGGTGCTGCCGCCGGGCGAGAACGCCACGCCGGTGGGGCGGATTCGCGTGCAACCGCCGGCGGGCGAGCCAACGGCCGCGGACCGCTATTGGAACACCGATGCGGCCGGTTTCTTCGCCGCGCTGGCCGGGGTGGGGAACCATTGGCGGAACTTCTTCGCCCAGGGCATGCAGGTGGAGATTCCCGATCCTTGGCTGGCGGACGCGGCGCGGGCGGGCATCGCGTTGGCGCGGTGCAGCTACCGCGGGCTGCGGCCCAGCTACCAAATCGGCGAAGGCGCGTATTCCAAGATTCCCGAGCGCAGCCACGCGCTGTTTCCGGTGGCGCATTACGAATTCATCTGGGCGCAGCAAATGTGGGGGCTGGCGGCGCAGTGCGAACCGTATTTCCAGCATTATTTGGACCACTACATCCTGCCGGACGGGAACTTTCTCTATAACACGCAGGACCAGGTGGAGGCGCCGCTGAACGCCGGCGTGTTTTTGGAAAACAGCGCCCGGGCCTTCGACTACACGCGCGACTTGGCGGCGCTGCTGCGGCGGCTGCCGGTGCTGGAAAGGATGGCGGGCTTATTGGTCCGGCGGTATCGCGACGGCCTGCGCCGGTTTCCGCCTTCCGATCCACGGCATGGATTGATCTGGGGTTCGCCCGAGGCCGACTTGGGCGATGTCCAGGACGACTATCCGCAATCGCATCCGTACTATTACCAGAACGCCAGCTGGGCCTGGCGCGGCTTGCACGAACATGCGCGCTGCCTGGCGCGGGCGGCGCAGGAGAGCGGGGCGGCGGATTTGGCGCCGCCGGCGCGGCATTGGGCGCGGCTGGCGGGCCAGATGCGGCACAGCATTACGGCGTCGCTGGCGCGCACCATGGGAGCGCGAAACGCAGCGATGAAGGCCGCGGGCATCACGCCGTTCTTTGCCGGGGACACCCAGCGGCGGCCGGAGGAATTATCGAGCTATGAAAACCACCGCTTCATGATGGATTGGTGGACCAGCGACTGGGGCCAAGCCGATCTGGACCTCGGCCATTTCCGCCACCGCGCGCTGGCGGGCGAGCAGCTGATCGGCATGAATACCGACGGGCACTACTGCCGCACCTCCAACTTCATGGAGCACGGCACGCTGGCCGGGCGCATTCGCCAAGAGGATTACCGGCCGTTTCTTCTGGCCCTGTACGGCAACGTCTGCTACGCCATGGACTGCGGCAGCCGCTATGCGCCGGAGGATGCGCTGCTGCCGGGCGGGCGGCCGCTTGAGGGCAGCCCCTACGCGTGGTCGGCGGTGGTCAACAGTACGCTGCAAGCGGCAATGGGCTTGCGTTGGTTGCTGTGCTTCGAGGAGCACGGCGCGGGGCGGGTGCACCTGCAAAAAGCCGCGCCGAAGCATTGGTTCGCCGCGGGCCAGACGATCCGGGTGGACAACTGCCCGACGCGGTACGGGGTGGTCAGCTGGAAAACGGTGGCGGAAAGCGGGCCAGGGGGCGAGCCGCGGTGGCGGGTGGAACTGGATCTGCCTCCCAGCGGCGGCAGCGACGATTGGGCGGCCGGCATTTGGCTGCACATTCATCCGCCCAGCGGCGCGGCGCTCAAGACGGCGACGCTGGGCCGCGTGGCGGGGCAGGTGGTGGAGTTGGGCGCGCGCGAGATTGCCGGCCAGCGGCGGCTGCGATTCGTAGTGGCGTGACCTTAGCGGGTACCGGCGGCCGCCGGGTACCCGCGCGCCGCGCGGGCCGCGGCGATGCGGCCAGGGCGCGGGTTATCCAATTGGTTAAAGGCGCGGATTAGCGTAGGTGCTGTGGGTGAACTATCCAGTTGACCCGCTCTAATCCCGGGGAGTAACATTCCTCCGCAAGGAGTACGGCAATCATGAGTGTCTGCGGCGATTTGCGCGTGGATTGCCGGTGATTGTACTGGTAGCTTTGGCGGTGGGTGCGGGCGCTCCGGCGGTACGGGCACAGGTTTGGCGCCGGGTTACCCTTGGGATTCAATTTGTCAGCTTGCGAGGCAGGCAGCCGCTGCCGCCGGTGTCCTTGATTCTCCCTCCGCCCTTCAATGTTTTCGCCTTTAGGACGTGCGAGTGCTTCTACTCCGGATTCGGCGCCCGGATCACGGTTCGATTGGTGGGCCGCTTAGGGTTGGACGCGGAGTGGGACCGGTTTCCGTCACAAGGCGCGGCGAACGCCCGGGCCCGGCTCGGGGAGGAATGGGTCGGGCCCCGCTTCCTGGTTCTGGGCGGGGCACGGGATTGGGCGCTGTTCGCGGATGCCCGGCTGGGACGGCTGTGGATGCATCTACCGTCCTACCTTTATGGTCCGGTCGCTTATGGTCCGGGCCTTTCTGTGCCGAGCCCGCCGCAGCGCTTTGTGGCCTGGAACGTTGGCGGCACGCTCGAGCGGCATCTGTTTGGAGGGTTTCTGTGGCGTGCCAGCGCCGAAGACGTGGTGCTCGGCGAGGGTGGCACCTTCACCAACGGCCCACCGCTTCCGGGCAGCAACCTTCAAGTTTCGACGGGCGTGGTGTATCGCTTCCGCCTTGGCATTGGCGGCTGGAAACCGTAAGGCCGCTAACCGAACGTCGCTTGCGGGCAGGGGCGCAGCGGATTGGGGGATAGCACCCGGAGTGCGCACCGGGAGGCGGAGAACCCGCGTATTGGCGCGTTTCCGCCCCTGGACGCCGAAATGCATAGCAATCCTGTGGGCTCGAGGCCGGATGCGGCGACAAAGCCGGGCCCGGGAGGAACGCATGGGTGCGACAGTGGCGGAAGCCGAGCGCGGCACAAACTCAGGGCAGGAAACCGCCAGCAAGCTGGCGATCATTATGTATAGCGGCACGGCGGACAAGTTCGTTCCGCTGGGAGTCCTGGCGCAAGCCGCGGCGGCGATGAGCGTGGAAGTGAACGTCTTTGTCACCGGCTTCGCGCTGATGGGTTTCACCAAACAGCGGCACGAACTGCCTTTTCCGCCCGAGTTCGCGGCGCTGGCGCCGGCGATGGCCCAGGGCATGCAAGCGAATCACGTCGCCGGCTGGGACGCGATGTTGCGCGAGGCGAAGGATCTGGGCGCGAAGGTTTACGCCTGCTCGATGATGAGCGGCGTAATGGGGCTCAAGAAGCAAGACTTCAATGAGCTGATTGACGACGTGGTGGGCGCCGCGGCATTTCTGAAGGACGCCGAAGGCGGGCAGACGCTGTTCATTTGAGGAGGCGGCGATGGCGGAGACGGAACCACGAACGGTGGTGGACGCGCGCGAGGAGTCGTGCCCGGGGCCGATCACCGATTTGGCCAAGGCCTACCGGCGGTCCAAGGTCGGTGACGTAATCGAGCTGTGGGCGACCGACCCGGGCGTGAAGGCGGATGTGCGGGCATGGGCGGCCAAGACGCAAAACGAGGTGGTCTCGATTGAGGACCAGGCGGATAAGGTCGTGGCCGTGCTGAAGATCCATCGGAGGTGACGCCATGAAACGCGTATTGATCATCGGCGGCGGAAGCGGGGCGACGTTCCTGGCGAACACGCTCGACCGGCGCCAGTTCGAGACCACGGTGGTGAGCGCTTCGGTGCTGCATATGTTCCAGCCGGGGCTGCTGTATATCGCGTTCAAGAACGCGCCGGCAGGAATCACGCGCGCGGAACGCCGTCTGCTGCCGCGGCATGTGCATTTCGTGCAGCAAGACGTGACCCACGTCAATCTGCGCGAGCACCGCGTGCGCACGCAAGCGGGCATGGAACTGACCTATGACGAGGTGGTGCTGGCGACGGGCGTCCAGACCGCCGCGGCCCGCATCCCTGGGCTGGAGGAAGTGAATGCCCAGTTCGGGGATTACCACTCCACCATCGAGCAGGCGCAAAAGGTTTGGCGGCATCTCGCCGAGGTTCGCGGCGGGACGATCGTGATCGGACAGGGGGCGGCGATTTGCAAATGCCCGCCGTCGCCGCTGGAGGGGGTGCTGTTGGCCGAGGAGTTCCTGCGCGAGCGCGGATTGAAGAGCCGCACCAAGCTGGTTTACTTCACGCCCTATCCGCGGCCCTACGCCGCGGAAGGGATCAACGACATCGTGGCGCCAATCCTGCAAGCGCGCGGGATCGAGGTGCGGACGTTTTTTGACCTGGATCGGGTGGACACGGCGAACCGGACGATTTATTCCATCGAAGGCGAGCAGATCCCGTACGATTTGGCGCTCATCGTGCCGCCATTCATCGGAGCGCCGATCACCTACGAGCCGGCGGAGGTGCTGGACGAGGACCGCCTGATCATTACCGATAAGTTCAGCCTGCGGGTGAAGGGCGTGGAATCCGCCTTCGCGATTGGCGACGCCACCAATCTGCCCACCTCGAAGGCAGGCGTGGGCGCCCACTTGGAGGCGAAGGTGGTTGCGCAGGCATTGGCGGCGAAGCCGGCCCGCTTCGACGGACGCACCCACTGCCCCATGGATTTGGCCTACGGAAAAGGGACGTTCGTCATTGGTTCCTACGCGGCGCCGACGGTGAAGTACGCGCCGAGCCGGCTGAACCATTGGATGAAGGCGGCCATGGCGCGCGTCTATTGGATCAGTTTGCGCGGCTGGCTGGACCCGCTTTTCGACGTGTATTTCCGGCTTACCGCGCCGGAAAAGCTGGCGGCGCGGAAAGCGCATCGGCTCCGGCCGGCGGCCTGAGGCCGTCGCGGCCGATCCGGGAACGGATCGCCCGCCCGGCCGCGTTGCAATCAGCTGGACGCGCCACTTCGCGGGCTTAGGCGCGCCGCCGCCCCCTCCTGCGCGCCATGGCCGCGCAGGGAAGTTCGCAGCCATTTCGCGCCGACTTTGCGCCAAGCGCACACGACGCGCCCCGCGCGGGGCGCGATTGCTCCGGCGGCGGATTGGGATCTCCTGAATAGGGAGCGCGGCTGTCACGGGCCGCTCAGGTCAAATGCAACAGCGAAAGCAGCGTTGGATTGACCACGGCTGGCAGGCCACGGGCAGCCGCGCAACGTCTTATCGGTCGCGGCCACCGCCGCCGGAGCGCCGGCCGCTATCGCGGCCGCCGCCGCGGGAGTTGCCGCCGCCGAAGCCGGAGGTTTTGGGCCGTGCTTCGTTCACGACCAGCGCTCGACCTCCGACTTGCGCGCCATTGAGTGCGGCAATGGCCGCGTTTGCTTCGCTGTCGCTGGCCATTTCCACGAAGCCGAAGCCGCGTGCGCGCCCGGTATCGCGATCGGTTGCGAGCTTGGCGCTTTCCACGGCGCCGTGCGCTTCGAACAGGTGACGTAGTTCGTCTTCGCTGGCGTCAAAGGACAGATTGCCTACATAGATTTTCTTCATTGGAGTTTCCTTTCGGTATCGGGTGGTCTCGGGGAAGGTTTTCGCGGCGTCGGATAACCTTTTATCGCCGCGGGCGGTGATTGCTGGGTACGATTCTTAATGTGCCGGGGCCAGGCCTCAAGTGCGCGACGTGACGACTCGTTGCGGTCGGCGTGTTGGCTCAGCCCGCGAACGCGATCAGCCACGGCGCGATGCTAGCAGGCGGCGCCGGCTCGCGAAGTGTCGTGGGTGCATGCCAGCCCTGCGAAATACCAGAAAATGCCTGATTCCCTGTGTCCTCGCTCGGCATTGAGCCGAGGTGCAGGGTTGGGCTGGCCGCTGTAGGGAGCAGAAGACGAGTCATGATACCCCTTCCGGCGGAAAGCACCAGATCAGAGCGCGTGGATACCTCATTTCGTGGCGATGATGCGCGTGCTGCTGCGGCTCGGCTCCCTGCATGCACCCCTTGCGAGTCCTCCACGAGGGAAGCTCCGGCCCAACGGCGTGGATTAGGAGCAGTAATGGCAGGCGACCGAGGCCTGGCTGAGACGTGAGAAGCGAGGCGCGTTCAGGATCAGGGCCAGACCCAGCATACGCCATTTTTGCTTCCGCCGCTGGATTCGTTCTCGGGGTCGGGCGGATTTCGCGGGGTCGCGCCGTTCGCGTTGGGGGCAACGTTCGCGGGAAAGCGCCGCGACAGTCGCCGGGCGGGCTGGAGCGCCGCGTCCTCGCCGGCTGCATCGCGGAGCTTGCGTGTGGGCCAGCGGCGCAACTCCAGCGACGCACCGGCGGGGCCGGCGCGGATGGGGCCCGAGGCACAGCTAGCTGGGCCAGTAAGCGGGACGCCCCGCCAGCGGCGGGGCTGGGGCCGGCGCCAAGCAATGATGGTAAGATAAAAAAAGGTCGTCGAATCCGGCTTGGC
>DAHUYO010000081.1 GCA_027315185.1 Acidobacteriota bacterium | reverse complement strand
CGGCGGCCAGCGCCCCGCCGCCCCCTGCGCCCGCTCCCGCGGCGCCCGCGCCCCAGGCCACCGTGGCCGCCCCGTCCGCCGCCGAACGCGTGCGCTCTTCGCCGCTGGTGCGCCGCCTCGCCGAAGAAAACGATGTGGACCTGAGCCAACTGGCCGGCACCGGCGAAGGCGGCCGCGTCTCCAAGCGGGACATCACGCAGTATCTCGAGCAGCGCACCGCCGCGCCCGCCGCGCCCGCTGCGCCGCGGCCGGCCGCTGTGGCGCCGGCGCCGGCTCCTCCCGTTCCGGCAGCCCCCGCGCCCCGTCCCGCCGCGCCCCTGGCCCCACCGCCGGCGGCGCCGTATCATCCCGGCGCCACCGAGATCGTCCCCATGTCGGTGATGCGCAAGCGCATCGCCGAGCACATGGTGGCCAGCAAGCGCACCTCGCCGCACGTCTACAGCGTCTTTCAGGCCGATATCACGCAGATCGCCGCGTTGCGCGAGCGCAGCAAGGCCCACTTCGAGGCCACCACCGGCACGCGGCTGACCTTCATGCCCTTTTTCGCCCTGGCCACCGCGGAATGCCTGAAGCAGTTCCCCATCGTTAATTCCTCGGTGCAGGAAGACTCCATCGTCTACAAAAAGGACATCAACATCGGCATCGCCGTGGCCCTGGATTGGGGCCTAATCGTGCCGGTGGTGAAGCACGCCGAAGAGAAGAACTTCCTCGGCCTGCAACGCGCCATCAACGACCTCGCCGAGCGCGCCCGCGGCAAACGGCTGGCGCCGGAGGAGGTGCAAGATGGCACCTTCACCATCACCAACCCCGGCATTTATGGCGGGCTGTTCGGCATGCCGGTCATCAACCAGCCGCAGGTGGCCATCCTGGGCGTGGGCGGAATTCACAAGACCCCCGTGGTGGTCAATGACGCCATCGCCATCCGCTCCATCGTGCATTTGACCCTGAGCTTCGATCACCGGGTCATTGACGGCTCGGTGGCGGATCAGTTCCTGGCCGCCCTCTGCCAAAAGTTGGAAAACTGGTCCCAGCCGCTGCTGTAGGCGGCGGAGCGCCCGCTTAACGAACCAGCAAACGGCGTAGGTAGTCGCGCTCGGCGGCTACCTCGACGGCCCAGCGCGCGCCTGCCGTCTCCCGCTCAATGGTGACCGGGCCGCGATAATCGAGTTCGCGCAGGCGGGCGAACAGGCGCGGAAAATCCACCTTCCCGTGCGGGATGACCACCTCTTCGCCCAAGGCCCGCGGGCCGGTGGGGTACAGACCATCCTTGGCGTGCAGATTTTCCACGTAGCGGCCGATGACGTCCAGCGAGTCCACCGGATTGGCCGTGCCGTAGAGGATGAAGTTGCCGGTGTCCAGATTGACCCCCTGGTTGTCCAGGCCGACGTCCACAATCGTGCGCAGCAGCGTCACCGGCGTTTCCGTCCCGGTTTCATACAGAAAGCGCTGGCCGTTGCGGCGGCAATGACCGACGACCTGGCGCAGCGCCTCGACCACCTCGCGGTATAGGCCGCGGTTGGGATCCCCGGGGATGAAGCCGACATGAATGCGTATGGCGGCCACGCCGATCCGCCGCGCGAAATCGGAGAGCTGCTGGATGCGCTGCATCCGCTGGGCGCGAAAGGTCGGGGGCACCAGGCCCAGCGTAAGCGGCCCGTCGTAGAAGTTATAGACGCTGGGACCCGGACCGGCGGTGCCCAGCGCGGTGCAGCGCAGGCCGGAGGCGGGCAGGGAGGCGGCCAGGCGGGCCAGCACCGCGGGACGGAAATCGTCGAGTTCGAGCTGGCAGGTCGGCAACCCGAGCGCCCGCACGCGGGCCAGATCGGCGGCCGGATCGGGCCCGATGTTGACGATGGCGCCTAGCGGCCAGCGGGCGGGGGTTGGCGTGGCATGGCCGGAGGCGCTCAGCGCTCCCGCCGCCAACGCCGCGGCGCCGGAGCGGCGCAAAAAGACGCGACGAGTTTCACCAGGCATGGGCGCATTGTACCCGCACCCACGGCCTCTGCGTGACTGCCCGGGCGGAGCCGCTGGCCCCGGCGGCGGAGGCCGCCCCATGGACCGTACGGCAAGCCTTACGGCGGAGATGGCTCCCTGGGCCTTGCGGCGGAGCGCTAACATGGCGAAAATAAAGCGAAGATTTTGCTCCCGTCATGGCCGCCCTGCCCACCACCAAACCGCAACTGGAACGCCTGCTCTCCGCCCGCGGCTGGGGCGCGACGCTGCTGTCGGCGGAGCAGGCCCCGTTAACCCCGCAGTTAACCCCAAAGTTGGCCAATGGCTCCGCGCCGCCGGCTCGCCCCCACCGCGGCCTAACCCTGTTGTATCCCGCCGGCGCCGGCGGCGGGGTCACCAGCGCCGCCTTGCGAGCCGCGGCGCAGGCGCTGGCGGCGCCCGCGGCGGTAGCCGCATGGATAGACGGAACCGATGCCCTGGATCCGGAGTCGGCGGCCCGCGCCGGCCTGTGCTTGGACCGGCTGTTGTGGCTGCCCGCCGCCGGCGCCCCCTTGGCGGAGTTGCTGGCGCTGACGCAGATGCTGCTGGCGGCGGCGCGCTTTCACGCCGTGGTGCTGGACGTGCTGTCGCGCCCGGCGGCGGAACTGGAGCGCTGGCCGCGGGCGGCGTGGTTTCGCCTGCTGCGCGGGCTGGAGCGGCACCGCCGCAGCCAGCTTTGGGTGCTGGCGCCGGCGTCGCTGCCGGCGCCCAGCGCCATAACCAAGGTGGCGGTGTGATGCGCTACCTATGTTTTCTCGCGGCGGACCCCGCCGCGGCGCGGCGGTTGGGGCGGGCGGTGCGCGCGCTCACGCCCAGCGCGGAACGCGGAGCGGATTTTTATTTGCTGGATTGGCGGGGGCTGGAGCGCTTGCACGGACCGGCGGAGGCGGTGGCCCAGCGGCTGGCGGTGGCCGGCGTGCATGCAGGCGGCGCCGGACGGAAAGCCACGGCGCTGCTGGCGGCGCGGGCGGCGGCGGCGTTTGGGCGGCCCTGCATCCTTCTTCTCCCCGGAACCGAGACGGCGGCGCTGGCGCCCTGGCCGCTGGCGCTGCTGGCGCAAACCGGCGATGCCGCCACCGCCGAAGTGCTGGCGGTACTGGCCGGCTGGGGCATTCGCCGCTGGGGACAGTTGGCGGCGCTGCCCGCCGCGGAGTTACATGCCCGCCTGGGCGCGGCCGGGCTGCGTTTGCGGGCGCTGGCGCGGGGCGAAGGCGGCGCCGAGGCGCTGGCTTCCCGCCCGCCCGCGGTGGGCCGGGCCGTGCTGCGGCGGGAACTGGAGCCGCCGCTGGCGGACGGCGAGGCGCTGGAGCGGCTGCTGGCGCGGCTGCTGGCGCAACTGGCGCGCTGGCTGGACCGCCGCGACCGCCTGACGGACCGGCTGGATCTGCGCTTGGGCTGTGAGCATGCCCCCGCGCGCCGCTATCGCGCGCGCTTCTCCCCGCCGTTGCGCCAGGCGCGGGCCATGGCCGCGCAATTGCAATTGGCGCTGCGCCGCCAGCCGCCGCCGGCGGCGGTCACCGGCCTGCGGCTGCGCGCCCGGCTGACGCCGCCGCGCCCCATCCAGCCCAGCTTGTTCGCCGCCCAGGAAAGCACCGCCCCCGCGCCCGAGGCCACGGCCAAGTTTTTGTCCCGCCTGGCGGCGCGGCTGGACCGGCGCCAGGATCCCGCATTGGGCACGCCGCGGCTGGTGGACAGCCATCAGCCCGGCGCATTTCAGTTGGCGCCGTTCCAATATCCCGAAACCCCGGGCCTGCCGCCGCGGCGGCCGCCGCAATCCGCCGTGGCGGAGCCGCCCGCCGTCCCCCGGCCGGCGGCGGACGCGACGCCCGCGCCCCCGGCGCTGCGCGCCCACCGCCCACCGCTGCCCGCGCGGGTGCGGTTGAACCCGGCCGGAGAGCCCGTGGCCGTCGCCACCGGCAGCGGACCCTGGCACGTCGTTGCGCGCCGCTCCGGCCCCTGGCGCAGCAGCGGCGGCTGGTGGGCGGCAACCGATCCCGCCGCCGCTCTCGGCGCGGTCCCCGCCGCGGCGCCCGGCCCAGCCCTCGCTTCCGACAGCGCCGCGCCGCCCCGCCGGCCCCCGGCACGGGAAACCACCTTCGCCGCGGATCCGCGCCGCATCTGGGATTGGGAGCATTGGGATGTCCAGGTCGGCGCCCGCCGCCTCCGCCTGCGGCAAGACCGCCGCGGCGGCGGCTGGGTCTGCGACGGAACCTACGACTGACCGGCGGCCCTCATGTACGCCGAATTGCACGCGCAGAGCGCATTCAGCTTTCTGGCCGGCGCCAGCCTGCCGGAAACCTTGGCCGTCACCTCCGCCGAACTCGGCCTCGGGGCCCTGGCGCTGGTGGATCGGGATGGGGTGTATGGCGCCCCGCGCCTGCACCAGGCGGCGAAAAAACTCGGCCTGCGCGCCATCGTCGGCGCCGACGTCGGCGTCCGCACCGCCGCCGGCGAGCCGCGCTTGGCGCTGCTGGCGGAAAGCCGCCAAGGCTATCAAAATCTCTGCCGCCTGCTCACCCGCATCAAGCTGCGCGCCGCCAAGGGCCAAGGCGCCGCCTCCGCCGAGGACATCGAGGAGTTCGCTCCCGGCTTGATCGCGCTGGCCGGCTCCGCCTGGCGCCATCACCCCGCCGCGCTGGACCGGCTGGCCGGCATCTTCGCCGCCGGCCCCGGCCCCCGCCGCCTCTATGCCGAGCTGTGCCGGCATTACCGCCGCGAACAGACAGCGGCCAACCGCGCCTGGCTGGCCTTGGCGGCGCGCCGCGGCCTGCCGCCGCTGGCCACCAACGGCGTGCTCTACGCCACCGCCGCGGAACGCCCCGTCGCCGACTTATTCGCCAGCCTGCGCCATCACACCACGCTGGATGCGGCCGGCCGGCGGCTGGAGGCCAATGACGAGCGGCGGCTGAAGTCGCCGCGGGAAATGGCGCGGCTGTTCGCCGATCTGCCCGCGGCGCTGGCCGCCAATGCGGAAGTTGCGGCGCGGCTGGAGTTCAGCCTGGAGGATCTGGGCTATGAGTTTCCCCGCGCCATCCTGCCGCCGGACGCAACCGAAACCCAGTACTTGCGCCACCTGGCCGAGCAGGGTCTGGAACGGCGCTACCGCCGCGCCTCGGCCAGCCTCCGCGCCCGCGCCCGGCGGCAACTGGACCGCGAACTGCAACTGATCGCGCAACTGCGCCTGGAGGGCTATTTCTTGATCGTCGCGGAGATCGTCCGTTACTGCCGCGAACAAGGCATCTTGGCCCAGGGGCGGGGCTCGGCGGCCAACAGCGTGGCCTGCTACGCCCTGGGCATCACCGCCGTGGATCCGGTGGCGATGGACCTGCTGTTCGAGCGCTTCTTGTCCCCGGAGCGCAGCGAATGGCCGGACATTGACCTCGACCTGCCCAGCGGCGAGCGGCGGGAGCGGGTCATCCAGCATGTTTACCGCAAATACGGCCAGGCCGGCGCCGCCATGACCGCCAACGTCATCACCTATCGCCAGCGCAGCGCCGCGCGGGAGGTGGGCAAGGCGCTGGGCCTGCCCCCGGAGCTGATCGCGGAAAACGCCCGGCTGGCCGCCGCCGGCGGCCTGGGCGAAGCCAATTTGGCGGCCCATCCCCGCCAGGCGGTGTTCCTGCAACTCTGCCGCGCCATTCAAGATCTGCCCCGCCATTTGGGGCAGCACTCCGGCGGCATGGTCATCTGCCGCGGCCGCCTGGACCAAGTCGTCCCGCTGGAAAACGCCGCCATGCCCGGGCGCGTGGTCATCCAGTGGGATAAGGAGGACTGCGCCGACCTGGGCATCATCAAAATTGACCTGCTCGGCCTGGGCATGATGGCGGTGCTGCAAGACGCCGTGGCGGAACTGGACCGCCGCGACCCCGCGGCCGCGCCCCCCCTGGATCTGGCCCGCTTCCCCGCCGACGATCCCCAGACCTACGCCATGCTGTGCGCCGCCGACACCGTGGGCGTGTTTCAGGTCGAAAGCCGGGCGCAGATGGCCACCTTGCCGCGGCTGCGGCCGGAGCGCTTCTACGACCTGGTGGTGGAGGTGGCGCTCATCCGCCCCGGGCCCATCACCGGCGACATGGTGAACCCCTATTTGCAGCGCCGCGCCGGCCGCGCCCCGGTGACCTATCCCCATCCCTGCCTGGAGCCCGTGCTGCGCCGCACGCTGGGCGTGCCGCTGTTTCAGGAACAGTTGCTGCGCATGGCCATGGCCGTGGGCGGCTTCACCGGCGGCGAGGCCGAGGAGCTGCGCCGCGCCCTGGGCTCGCACCGCTCCGAGGCGCGCATGCGCGCGGTCATCGCCAAGCTGCGGGCGCGCATGGCCGAGCACGGCATCGCCGGCGCGGTCGCCGAGGAGATCACTGCCTCCATCACCTCCTTCGCGCAATACGGCTTCCCCGAATCCCACGCCGCCAGCTTCGCGCTGTTGGTCTACGCCAGCGCCTATTTGAAGGCGCACCATCCGGAGATCTTCTACGCCGCGCTGCTGAACAACCAGCCCATGGGGTTTTATCATCCCGCCACGCTGGTCAAGGACGCGCAGCGCCATGGCGTCCGCGTGCTGCCCGTCTCGGTGCACCGTTCCGCCGCGCTCTGCGAGCCGTTGACACCGCTGCCCCGCGCCTCCTTCCGCCTGGGGCTGAACTACGCCCGCGGGCTACGCGCGGAGGCGGTGGCGGCGCTGCTGGCGGCGCGGCCCTTCGCCTCGGTGGACGATTTGGCGCGCCGCACGCCGCTGCGCAAGGACGAGCTGCGCCGCCTGGCGGCCATGGGCGCGCTGGCGGATTTGCCCGCGCAGCCATCCGCCCAGGAGCGTCTGCGCCGCCGTCCGGCGCTATGGCAGGTGGAACGCGCGGCGCGCCCCTCCGGCTCCCTCTACGCCGGCCAGGCGGAGGAAGACGCCGCCTCCCCGCTGCCGGAAATGACCGCCACCGAGCGCCTCGCCGCCGACTACGCCGGCGCCGGCGTCACCCTGGGACCGCATCCGCTGGCGCTGCGCCGCGCCGCCTTGGCGGCGGCCGGCGTCCGCACGGCGCGGCAACTGGCGGCCATGCCCGATGGCCGCCGGGTGCGGGTTGCCGGCATGGTGATCGCCCGGCAGCGGCCGGAAACCGCCAAGGGCATGGTTTTCATGAGCCTGGAGGATGAGACCGGCATCGCCAACGCCATCATCTCCCCGCCGCTGTTCGCGGCCCATCGCCTGCTCTGCGTCTCCGCCCCGCTGTTGGGCATCGCGGGCATCCTGCAAAACCGCGACGGCGTCGTCCATGTCCGCGCCCAGGAGTTCTGGGCATTGCCCGAGCCGGTGGCCACGCCCGCCGCGCACGATTTCCACTAATCGCGCCGGCGCCCGCCCTATCCCGCCGCGCTTTATTTGCACCCCCCGATCCACTACACTCGACAGGTTCACTCATCCCGCAACTCGCCAAGGAGACCTCCATGCGGCAACCCCGTCGGCCGATGGCCCGCCCGTCCCGTTCCCTGCCCGTGCTGTGGGCCCTGCTGCTGGCCGCGCTGGCCCTGCCCCTGGCGGCGCAACTGCCGGTGGCGCAACTTACCGCCGGGCTGCGTTGGCGGGAGATCGGTCCCTACCGCGGCGGCCGCACGCGGGCCGTCAGCGGCGTGGTGCAGCAGCCCAACGTTTTCTACATCGGCTCGGTGAATGGCGGCGTCTGGCGCTCCAATGACTACGGCCGCACCTGGCATCCCATCTTCGACCATCAGCCCACCGGTTCCATCGGCGCCATCGCCGTCGCCCCATCCGATCCCAAGATCATTTATGTCGGCAGCGGCGAAGGCCTGCACCGCCCCGACCTGGCCACCGGCGACGGCATGTACAAATCCACCGATGGCGGCAAAACCTGGACCCGCATCGGTCTGACGGACACGCAGCAGATCGCCAACGTCGCCGTGGATCCGGACAATCCCAACCGCGTCTTCGTCGCCGCCCTGGGCCATCCCTACGGCCCCAATCCGCAGCGCGGCATCTTCCTCAGCACCAACGGCGGCCGCAGCTGGACCAAGGTGCTTTACAAAAACGCCTACACCGGCGGCTCGGACGTCGAGATTGATCCCCAGAACCCCAACATCGTCTACGCCAGCTTGTGGCAGGCGCAGGAAGCCCCGTGGGAGAACGGTGAATTCGGCGGCGCCGACGGCGGCCTCTTCAAATCCACCGACGGCGGCCAGACCTGGACCCAGCTGACCAACGGCCTGCCCAAGAACACGCAGCAGGTGGATATCGCCATCGCCCCCAGCGATCCCAGCCGCCTGTACGCCACCGTCGCCATCGGCTATCCCATCGAAATCTTCCGCTCCGACGACGCCGGCGCCCATTGGTATCGCGTCACCACCGATCCCCGCCCCGCCCTGCGCATCGGCGGCGGCGATATCCCCGTCCCCAAGGTGGATCCGCGCAATCCCAACGTCGTCTATACGTGCAGCACCGTCATTTGGAAGTCGGTGGACGGCGGCAAGACCTGGATCGGCCTGCGCGGCGCGCCCGGCGGCGACGATTATCAAAACCTCTGGATCAATCCCCGCCATCCCCAGATCATGCTCGCCGGCAGCGACCAGGGCGCCATCGTCACCGTCAACGGCGGCGAGAGCTGGAGTTCCTGGTACAACCAGCCCACCGCGCAGGTCTATCACGTCGCCACCGACAATGCGTTCCCCTACCACGTTTGCAGCGGCCAGCAAGACAGCGGCTCGGTCTGCATCTCCAGCCGCGGCAACTGGGGCGAGATCACGGTGCGCGATTGGCTGCCGGTGGGCGCCGAGGAGTACGCCACCGTGGCGCCCGATCCGCTCAACCCCAATCTGGTCTTCGGCGGCAAGGTCAGCCGCTTCAACTGGAAGACCGATCAAACCGCCAACGTCGCGCCGCTGCCCCTCGGCGGCAAGAACTTCCGCGCCCTGCGCACCGAGCCGCTGGTCTTCTCGCCCGCCAATCCCAAGGCGCTGTATTTCGCCGGCAACACGCTGTGGGTAACCACCGACCTAGGCCAGAGCTGGAAGCAAATCAGCCCTGACCTCAGCCGCAAAACCTGGACCGACCCCAGCGTGCTGGGCATGTATCGCGGCACCCGGCCGGCCAAGCCCACTCGCCGCGGCGTCATCTACGCCGTCTCCCCATCGCCTCTGAAGGCCAACCTCATCTGGGCGGGCACCGACGACGGGCTGGTCTGGATCACCCGCGATGGTGGCGCGCATTGGACCAATGTCACGCCCCCGGGGCTCAAGCCCTGGGACAAGATTTCCTCCATTGACGCCGGCCACTTCTCCCCCGGCGCCGCTTACATCGCCATCAACACCCTGCGCCTGGATCAGATGACGCCGCGGCTGTATCGCACCGAAAACTATGGCCGCACCTGGACGGCCATCAATCGCGGCATCACGGATGATGCCGCCACCGACGTGCTGCGCCAGGATCCCAAGGACCGCGATTTGCTGTTCGCCGGCTCCGAGCGCCAGGTCTGGGTCTCGTTCAACAACGGCGGCGATTGGCACTCCCTGCGGCTCAATATGCCGGCGACCTCGGTGCGCGATCTGGAGATCAAAGGCAGCGATTTGATCGCCGCCACCCATGGCCGCGGTTTTTGGATCCTCGACGACATCACCCCCTTGCGCCAAATCCAGCATGCCGCCGCCGCTCAGGTCTATCTCTACCGGCCGGAAAAAACCTATCGCGTCCGCTGGGACACCAACACCGACACGCCGTTGCGCCCGGCCACGCCCGCAGGACAAAACCCGCCGGATGGGGCCATTCTGGACTACTATTTGGCGCGTCCCGCGCGCGGGCCGGTGACGCTGGCCATCTATACCGCTGCCGGTGAACTGGTGCGTCGCTACTCCAGCGCCAATCCCCCGCCGCCTATCAACCCCGCCAAATTGGGCGTGCCCGCCTATTGGCAGCGCCCGCCACAGCCCCTTTTGGCGACCGCCGGCGAGCATCGTTTCATTTGGAATCTGCATTACGCCCCCGCTCCCGGTTTGGGCCGGGGTCTGCCCATGCAGGCGGTGGCGCACAACACCCCGTTCAGCCCCAATGCCCCATGGGTGCTGCCCGGCATGTACACCGTTAAGCTGACCGCCGATGGGCGGACCTATTCGCAGCCCTTGCGCGTGGTTATGGATCCGCGCGTGAAGACGCCTGCGGCCGGGCTGCGCCGGCAGTTCGTGCTCTCCATGCGCATGTACCGCGGCATCGTCCGCCTTTCCGCCGCGCTGCGCCGTGCCCAGGCGCTCCAAACGCGCTTCGCCGCCCTCCGCCGCCACGCCAGCGGCGCCGCAGCCGTGGCGCTGGCCGCGGCCAGCCGCCGCCTAGACGCCGTGGCCGGACCCCAGGGCCGAGGATTCTTCTTCTTTTTCCGCCACCCCGCCACGGGTGCGCCCACGCTCGTCAGCTTGCGCGGCAGCTACGCCCGCCTGATGGGCGTGCTGCAATCCGCCGACGTCACCCCCACCACCCAGGCTGCCGCGGCGGTGCAACGGCACGCGGCGCAACTCCAGCCGCTTTTGGCGCGCTGGCGCGCCTTTGAGCGTTCCCTGCCCGCCCTGAACCAGAAACTGCAACAGGCCGGCCTGCCCCCGGTGCCCTTGGCGGCGGGACGATAGTAGAACCGCGCCTCTGGCGGCGGCGGCGAACAAGCAGCGCGAAAAACAATCAGGAGAAACGGCATGAACTATCCGGAACACCAGCGGCGGCTTTGGACGGTGATCGCATTGGGCGCGGCGGCGGCGCTGTTTTTGGCGGCTACGCCCGCCCCCCGGCCCCAGCCCCCGCGCCACGCCGCGCAGATGCCGGCGGCGAAACCCGCGGCCAAGTCCAAGGTCAAGACCGCCGGCGAAATGCTTCCCGGCCTGACCGTGCTCAAGGACATCCCCGCCAGCGAGTTCATGCCCACCATGCATTACTTCACCGTGGCGCTGGGGGTCAAATGCGAGTTCTGTCACGTGCCCGGCAACTTCGCTTCCGACGCCAAGCCGCACAAGCGCCGCGCCATGCAGATGATTCGCATGGTCGAGGCCATTGACCGCGACAACTTCCACGGCTTCCCCGCCGTCTCCTGCTACACCTGCCACCGCGGCTCGAACCATCCCGATGGGATTCCGCCGCTGCCCGGCGTCGCCGCGGCCCCGGGCCTGCATCCGCCGCAGGGCCAAACCGCGTTGCAAATTTATCAGCGCTATATCACCGCCATCGGCGGCCAGGCGGCCATCGCCCGCGTGCAAAGCCTGGACGCGGCCGGCACCTTTACCGGCATGAACGGCCAAGCCGTGCCGCTGCAAGTCAGCTGGAAAGCGCCGGCGCCGCAATCCGAAGCCTTCGCCCATTTCACCTCCTCCGGCGGCGGCCTGCCGCATTGGTGGATGCAGGAGCTGACCGGCCGTCTGAAGGCCCAGCGCGCCGAGTTCATTCCGGCGCTGGATTTAACCCAGCGCTTCGCCCATCTGCGCGTGCGCGGCGGCGCCAAGATCAACGGCCAGCCGGCGTATCGGGTGATGGCCTTCGGCAAAGGCGGCTTCGAGCAGTTGTATTTCGATGTCCAGACCGGATTGCTGCGGCGCGTGGTCACCTACCAGCGCTTGCCCGTCGCCATGTTGGGCCAGGCGACGGACTACGGCGATTACGTCGCGGCCAATGGCGTGAAAACGCCGCGGCTGATCCGCATCACCGATCCCAGCGACAGCACCACCTTCCGCTTCACCCGCGTGACCGTCGGCAAGTAGAAGCGCAAGGCGCCGGGCCCCGGGACGAAGGCAGTCTCGGCCGAGCGGCCCAACCGCGATCCGCCCGGTCCCGGGCCGCAATCGATCCCGCCCGGGCGAACCGACAGGGGGGCGTGGCGCCGATCACATGAAAAACCGAAACTGGTAGGGACCGCCGCCAAGGCCTGGCATCCGCTTGACCACCCTGGCCAACACCTTGGCAAAGCCGAGCGTGACGGGCAACGGGTCGTACAAAGCGTCGTTGTTCCAGTCCATTTTTGAAAGGGCGAGGACCGCGCGCGCGGTGTCGTCCCAGGGCCCGTGGCCAGCGTGACGGACCAAACGCAGCGGCCGAGGCGTGCCGCGGGCGCCCTGGAAATATGAGCCCCGCGCCGTCACCCCTCTGACCTCGCCGTGGACCCACAAGAGCGCGTCGCGCTCGCCGATGCCGAGAACCGTCCCGCGCGGTACGGGGAACGCAGCGGGTCTGCCCTTCTTCGAGTTCCGCTCCTCGTCGATCCGAACACCGCGCCAACCAACGTCCTCGACAATCTGGACCAGGTCGACCGCCTCGCAGAGGTGCAAGGCCTCCATGGCGCCGTCGACCTCGTCCCGCTTGAACTCAGTCGTCTTGTGTACCATGACGCGACGCGGCGAGCGCCCGGCATGGCGGCGGCGGTAAAGGCCCACCGACCGGGTCATCACCCGGAACATCTCAGTGCGAGAGAGGAAGGGATTATCGCGATGGACCTCGACCTCGTGCGCGTCGTATGCGACGAACTCCAACCCGGAGCCCTCGGCATCGAAAACCTGACTGCAGCAGGTGACGAAATGTGGCCCGTTCGCCTCGGCCGGACGGACAGCATAGGAAACGCCAATGTAAGCCGTCTCCGGATCAGCCCCCGCGAGTTTCCATGGCACCCCTCCCGCCTTCGCGTAGAGCGCCAACCCGACCCGCCACATCACACTTGCGCGGTGCGGATATGCGAGAGCCTTGTCCTCCCTAATCAACTGAACCGGCATCCGGCGCGCCGCCGTCGTGGCCTTCAGGTGATCATGCAGGTCGAAATCTTCCCCCGGGCCGCCGAAAAACCCGCGCATCCAGCGCTGAGGAATGTAAACGAGGAGAACGTCAAACGCGTCCTGACGGGCACCAAGAAAGTGAATGGCGCGCACAAGGCGCTCCGCCAGCACGACGTGCGGCGCCGAAGCTGCCCTAAACTCAGCCTCCACGGCCTTGCCGAGCTCGACGTGGCAGCCCTCCCCCGCAACCTGGATATGCACGCCAAATACGTCGCGGAACCCCGGCCACATCGGCAGGTAGTCGGCACGCTCCGTAGGCCCGACCGGGCGGCCGAGCTCCTTCATCAAATCGTAAAGGAGGTCTGTATCACCGGCGGGGGCTATGGTCGCGACCCGTATAGGGTCGAGGATCAGGCCACTCGAATGGGGACCAAATCGTAGCAGACCCCGCAGCGGGTGAATCTCGCGGTCTGCGGTCCGGTCCGGGTGGAACGCAAGCTCCGGCTCAGGTAACCAAATGTGCGGCGAGACCTGGCTGCTCACGCCCTTGCCCTCCTTGAGAAGCCGGTTACAGCCCCAAGCCCAAACACGGCATCGACGCCGTCCCCGATCCCGAGCGCGCGCAGCTCGGCACCGCCGCCGGAGAGTGCTGCCGCCCAAAATGCGACAAGGTCATTAAGCTGGCGATTGTAGCGCTTGACGGACCGCTCCCTCGCGAAGGCACCCGCGGCCGCTCTATTTTCCGGCGTCATCCCATCGAAAACCGTTCGCGGCTCGGCCAACAGCCACAATCGGTTGTCAGCCCAATCGAGGCGGGCGCTGATCCCCTCGCGCCACCGCAGCCCCGCATGGCCTGGAACAGTCCCGCTCAGCGTGCCAACAAGGCGACGCAACCCCGCCCAGGACTCGCCGCTCGGGTCGGCCGGCGCCAGTAGGTCTTCGCTGCGGCGACGGATGACGCTAAGGGCCCATCGGCGACCGAGCGCGCGCATCAACGCCTCGCGCAGCAGACCTCGCTCGCCGGACTCGTACCTCAGACGCTTCGGATCAACGGTATGCAGGCCGAACTCCGTGATCCCGAACCCCCCGAAGGCGGCGCGCGCATCGGCGTCGCTACCATAGAGCAGCACCCCCGACTTCGTCCGGGCCGCCAGGAGATCGACGCCAGCGCCTTCAACCGCCTTCCGAACCTCCGAGTGCCCCCCAATTCGACAGACCACGCGTCGGCAAACCGCGGGCGAAAAGGCGACAGGGAGCGCGTTAACGCGCACCACGGGCCAGCCGCACCTACCCTGCGGGCGCGGCGCCGGGCTCCAACGCTGGCGTTCGCCCGCGAAGGAGTCAAGCGTCGCCGTGTCAAGGCCCTGGGTCAGCCTCGCCAAATCCCGCATCGACTCGTCAAAGTTCTCAATCTGCACGAGCGCGGCGTCGACCCCTGCCACGGATGCGCGCGCCAGCAGCTCCTGGACCCGTGAGACGGCGGGCTCCTCCCCTGGATGTAGCCAGAACAGCCCTGACGGAAACGCACCGGCTCGACCCAACGCCTCCTCAAGCGCGTCCATCACCGACGCGTCTTTCCCGCTAAAGCCCGCAGCTACGAGACCAAAGCGCCGGCATGAGTCGACCAACAATCGGCGAAGCCGCTGGTCCTGTTGGCGAAGCTCCACGCCCGTGTTCTTCAGCCGCCGCGAGCGAAAGTCACCGTGTAGCTTTATCTCGACCGGCCAGCGGCCCTCCCCAATGCACTGGGCCGCCAAATCTGGCGCCTCAAGGGCGACGCTCGTCAACGCCCCGGTCCCGTCGTAAACCTTGGCGCACGCATCAGCTACGAGCGGGTCAAAGTTCGTCGTCCAAACCAAGTTGGCGAGGCCGGCGCGCATAAGCGTTGCCAGGACCAAATGGCCGTATGACGGCTTCGCCCCCGCTATCTTGGTATCCAGGTAGACCCGGCGATCCCCCTCTGCTGGATAGGCAGCCTCGAACAGTGCCGCGTACTCATCGGCGGCGCCTGCGGGGGGCAGTCCCTCGGAGGAGTCGATATGCGCTTGCAACCGGGAGCGGACCTCCGGAGACGACAGGTCCGCAACAGAGCTCGGCGAGACGCGGCGCTGGCTGACGAACAACAGCTGCTTGAACTCCCATACCAGGTCGGCCGCGGTCGGTATGCCAGCGGCCGCCGAGACGCCCGCGCCGAGCAGCCACATCATGTTCCTCGCACGGAGCGAGAACCGCCGGGCAAAATCGTCCCCGCTTATCTTTGGCACCCGGTCCTGGCCGCCGTCGATCACAGCCACCCTGACCCCCAGGGCCTCTCCCGCAGCGTCGCGGGCCATTACATCAGCCATGGAGTAATCAACCGATTTAACGTAACACAACCGGGTTGCCCGTCCGCCGGGGCGCGCCGGGCGGGCGGCGGCAGGGCCCGCCCCGCCGGCCAATTGGCACTCCCCGGGGACGTCCGCCGGGCCGGCCGGCTGCCCGCGGCGTTTAGCCCCGATCGCCGGGCACGCTAAAATGGCAGGGATGGATCCCGCACCTTCAGGATTCGCGCGGGCGGGGCGGGCCGCGGCTTGGCTGCTCAGCCGCCGGGCCCGCGGCGGCGGCGGGGGCGTCGTCGCCGGGGCGGCGGCGACCGCGGTCAGGGGCGTGGCCCGTCATGTGGCCGCCCTGCTGCGCCAGCTGCTGCTGCAACTCACCGGCGTCGCCTTCGCCTTTTTCGCCCTGGGCTTCGGCTACCATGGCATCGAAACCTGGCGGCAATTTGAACGTCACTCCCCGCTGGCGGGCAACGGCGATACGGTCGTGGTCGGGGAACTCGCGCTGGCGCTGGTGTTCGCCTATTTCGCCGTAAGCTCCTTCCTCCGCGCCGGCCAAGCCCGCGCCCGGCGGCGCTAGGGATCGCCGGCCACCATGGCGGATTTCCCCGAGAACAATCCCGACGGCGTTTTCCGCCCCGCCGACTTGGCCGGCCAGGATCCAGCCGCAACCCTGGGCGAACCCGGCCGCTATCCCTTCACCCGCGGCGTCCACGCCACCATGTATCGCGGCCGCGCCTGGACCATGCGCCAATACGCCGGCTACGCCGGCGCGGCCGAATCCAACCGCCGCTATCACTATTTGCTGGCCCAAGGCGCCACCGGTCTTTCCGTGGCCTTCGACCTGCCCACCCAAATCGGCCTGGACAGCGACGATCCGCTGGCTCGCGGCGAAGTGGGACGCGTCGGCGTCGCCATCGCCACTCTGGGGGACATGGAGGAACTGACCGCCGGGCTGCCGCTGGAACGCGTCTCGGTGTCCATGACCATCAACTCCACCGCCGCCATTTTGCTGGCCATGTACGTCGCCGCCGCCAAACGGCGCGGCATGGACCCGCGGCGGCTGAGCGGCACCGTGCAGAACGACATCCTGAAGGAGTACATCGCCCGCGGCACCTACATCTATCCCCTGGCGCCGGCGATGCGCCTGGTCACCGACCTCTTCGAATACGCCTCCCGCGAACTGCCCGCCTGGAACACCATCTCCATATCCGGCTATCACATGCGGGAAGCCGGCTGCACCGCCGCCCAGGAGCTGGCCTTCACCCTCGCCAACGGCATCACCTACGTGCGCGCGGCAGTGGATCGGGGCTTGGCGGTGGATGACTTCGCCCCCCG
>DAHUYO010000080.1 GCA_027315185.1 Acidobacteriota bacterium | reverse complement strand
GCGGCGCCGTCGGCCGGCTGCTGGTGGATGTCGAGAACTACCCCAATTTGCGCAGCAACCGGAATTTCATGGCCCTGCAAGATGAGCTGGCGGGAACGGAAAACCGCATCGCCATCGAACGCCGCAAGTACGATCAGGCGGTGCAAGCCTACGACACGTACGTTTCCACGTTCCCCAACAACTTCATCGCCAGCGCTTCCGGCATGCGCTACAACCAGAATTACTTCCACGCGGTCAGCGCCGCGCAGCGCAAGGCGCCGGTGGTCAACTTCAGCCACTAATCCGCGGCTCGCGGGGGCCGCGCCCGTTGCCCGGGGCGCACGGCACGCGCGGAAAGGCCGCCACACTCCCACACCTCCAAGGCGCGGAGAAGAGTGGTGCGGCGGGCGGGGCAAGAGAAGCGGCGCGGCTCCGGTTCCGCGTGAGCGGGGCAGCGCCCCGCGCCGATCCAGCACCAATTCAGCAACCGGCGCGTGCGGGCGTGCCCGCCGCTAATGGCGGGCGCGGGCGGCGGCCATGGTGCGGAGCTGCACCAGCACGCGGTTCATTTGCGCCAGTCCCAGGTGGGAAACCATCGGCGCCACCTGCTGGACGAAGCTGTCGCCGAGCAAATCGCGGAGTTCCCTCGGGCCCAGCCGCGAGGGCTTGGCCGGCGTCAATCCGGCCTCGCCGTTCCCGGTGCAGGCCAGCAGGTCGGCGACGCTGGTGGCCATGGCGTCGGCCAGCCGTTCCAGCGAAGCGATCGTGGGCGTGGCTTTGTCGTTTTCGATCTTGCTGACGTAAGTCCGCGGTACGCGCATGCGCAGCGCCAACTCGCGCTGGCTGATGCCAAACCGCCGGCGCATGGCGCGGATGGCGCCCGCCACGTCGGGCAGATCTTCTTCTTCGGGAGCGTAGCTGGGGAGGTCCTGCGCCGGCTGCGGCAGGGAGGGCACGTCCAGCGCCGCCCAGCAGCGGCGGCAAAGGTTATTGTGCGTGCGAAACTGGACGAGGTTGCAGTGCGAGCAGCGAAGCACCTCGCGGGCTTCGGTGGTGGGCGTGGTACTGCTGGTTTGAACTTCCATGTGCCGGGGCGGAGGGCCAGAGCGTCCGGCGACTCCTACTCTCTCTTTTTCAATTCATTCTTGTCAAGCATTTCCTCCCGCTCACTCCGGGAATTTCCCGATGACTGCCGGAGAAACTACCTGAACTGGCCCTATCTTGCCGAAAATCGTCAAAAAGCAATACGTCCCTGGGTACAGGTATCCAGCAAATACCGGCGACGCCATGCCGTCTTTCGGCGCGATCCTCGCGCCGCCAGAACGGTGTTGCGGGCCGCGGGGCTGGGCCTTTTGCGCCGGGAGCAAGGCCGGCGTGGGAAGCAGGGAAAACTCTCTGTGCGCTCCCGGCGCAATGAAAAACGCCGCGCCTCGCCAAGGGCTACGCGAGGCAGCGCCTCGCGCCATGCAACGACGAGGCAGCGCCTCGCGCCCAGAAACCGCCAGGCAGCGCCTCGCGCCATGCAACCGCCGGGACGGGCATGCGGGGTTGCGCCGCGCGAGTCAAAGCGGGCTGGGGCCCGCGCCAAGCAATGCGAGGCTGGGGCCCGCGCAAGTCAAAGCAGGCTGGGGCCCGCGCCTAACAATGTCGCCCTGGAATGAAGCGCGGCGGGGAGGAAAGCGTCGAGCGGAGAGCGGGTGAGGCGGGAACAGCGGTACGGCGCGGAGGGGGAAGGGAAGCGAGGGAACAGCGGGCGGAGGGCAGGCGGCGAAAAAATGCGCGGGGCGCGGCAAGCCGCGCCCCGCAAAACCAACTGGCGAGCGGCTAGCGGTCCGCGCGCACGCTGGCAACGTGGATTTGGCCGTGGCTCATCGTGCCCCGGACCATGACCTTCTTGCCGGCCAGGCGATACAGGGCCTTGGTGTGGCCATCGAGCTGATACACATGCGTGCCGACGGCGAGCGCGTAGTGGGCGCCCATCTTGATACAGCCGCGGGTGCAGCTGGTGGGATTGGCTCCCTTCGGGTGGTGCAGGCCGCAGTGCGTGTCCGTCACCGTGCCGACATAGGTCTTGGGCGCCGCCCACAGGGCCAGCGGCAGGGCCATCAAGGCCGCAAATACCGTTGTGATTAAGCGAGTCCGCATTGGTTCGTCTCCTTAGGTGATTCTGGCGCCGCGCCAAAGCGGAGCCTCCTAGCCAAGATGCGCTACAAACGCGAAAGTGGCAAATCTTAAGCCACCCGCCGCTGGGCCGCCAACGCCTCTCGAATTTCCCCCGCCAGTTGCCGCACCGACTCCAACCGCTGCCGCACCTCGGCCGGCATCCGGCCGCGGCTCGCTAGGGCGAGTTCCGCGTGGCCCAAAATCCCCGTGAGCGGGTTATTGATGTCGGCGGCGGCGTGGGAGGGCAGCGGCGCGCCGGCGTCCTGGTCCAGCCGTCCCCGCAGGCGGAGCAATTTCAAGATGCCCAACTGCTGCCGTAACACCAATTGGATCTGCGCCTTGCTCGCGGTGCGGGGGATGACGTCCACCACGCCCGGCTGCATCGCCTCCGGGAGCGGGCTGGGGCCGCTAGCCAGCAAAATGATCCGCGGGTGAGGCGGTGCCGCCGCTGGCGGCAGGCTTTCCCACAGGCGATCGTCCAGCAACAACAATTCGTATTGTCCGGCCTGCGGCGGCACGGCGCCGGCCGTCACGCGGCACTCCGCCGCCAAGCGTTCGGCCGCCGCGCCCACGCGCGCCCGTTGCAGTTCGTCCCCGGTGAGCAGAAAAACGTAATGCACCATACGATCTCCCAATCGAACCCACTCCCATCCCAATTCGCCGCCCAAATGATGGTTTTGCCGCCGCACGGGCTCCCATCGCCGACCAGCCACCTAGGCTCCGACGGGGCTGCGATATTCCTTCAACTTGCGGTACAAAGTGGTCTTGCCGATGCCGAGCTTTTTCGCCGCCAGAATCTTGTCGTCGCGGGTCTGGACCAAGGCCCGCTCGATCGCTTCCCGTTCCACCACGGCCATGGGACGGATGCCATGGTCGGCCGCGGGCGGGATGGGGCCTTGGCGCCGCACGGGCGAGGGCAGGTCGGCGATGTTCATCAGCGGCCCGGAACTCAGCGCCAGGGTGCGCTCGATGCAGTTCTCCAATTCGCGAACATTGCCGGGCCAGTCATAGCTGCGCAACAGCTCAATGGCGGCATCGGAAAAGCGATTGCGCTGCGAGGCGGAGCGGAACTTGCCCAGAAAATGCTCCACCAACTCCGGTATGTCGTCGGGGCGCTCGCGTAGCGGCGGCAGCTTGATGCTGATGACGTTGAGGCGGAAGTAAAGATCCTTGCGGAAGCTGCCATCCGCCACGGCTTGGCTGAGATCCCGGTTCGTGGCGGCGATGATCCGCGCCTCCATGCGCACCCGGCGGGAGCCGCCGACGGGGCGGATTTCCCGCTCTTGAATCGCGCGCAGCAGCTTGATTTGCAGATCCGGCGGCAGCTCCGCGATCTCGTCGAGAAACACCGTGCCATCCTGCGCCACTTCCAGCAGCCCGGTGCGATTGGCCTGCGCGCCAGTGAAGGCGCCCTTGACGTGGCCAAACAGCTCGCTTTCGATCAGCGACGGCACCAGCGCCCCGCAGTCCACGGGAATAAACGGCCGGTCCCGCTCCGGTCCGGTGTAATGAATGGCGCGCGCCACCACCTCCTTGCCGGTGCCGCTTTCACCCAAGATCAGCACCGGGTAGCGATTGCGCGCCACTTTGCTGATCAGCCGGAAGACCCCCTGCATCGGCGGGGATACGCCCACCAGGCCGCTGCTAAACGGCGGTGCGGCGGCGCGCGCCGGCCGCGCCGCGTGGCCGACGCGGCGGCGCTGCGCCAGCGTCTGGAGCAGCACCTTGAGCTCCTCGCCGTCAAACGGTTTGGTGAAATATTCGGCGGCGCCGTGCTTGATCGTGGCCACAGCCGCGCCCACCGAGCCTTGCGAGGAAGTCACAATGACGGGCAACCCCGGTTGCAGCTGCAACACCCGGGCTAGGAGTTCCGTGGTGGGCGGGCCCGGAAGCTGCGTATCCAGCACCAGTACGTCGGGAGGGTTCCGGCTCAGCCCTGCCAATAAATCCTCCGCGCTGGCGCAGCCGATGGCATCGAATCCGATGCTCTGTGTCCAGCCGATACTCACTTCCCGGACCACGGCGTCAGGATCGGCAATGACTACCTGAGGAATTTCGGACATGCTCCGTTCTCCTGTAAGTGAATCTGCACCGCTCTTGGATGCAGCCGGCGGACCAAACCTTCCCGCTGGGGGGAGACGGCGGAAACCCATGGCGCGGGGGGAGTTAAGAGGATGCGGCCGGTGCGTAGTCCGCCGCGCGTGGCCGCGCTGGTGTCAGACTGGGAAGAGCAGTCCCTATTCGGCACCGGTGGAGCGGCGCGTCCCGCTGGGGAAGGGGTTCGGGAAAGCCGGCGGCGCCTAGGGGGGCGGTGCAGGCATCACCGATGGCCAGCCGGGGATTGGCGGCGGCATCGCCGTGGCCGGGAGGGGAGAACGGCGCAGGGCAATGGGGCGTAGTAGAGTTTGGCTATGACCAAGGCGAGGGTATTGGTGGTGGATGACGAGGCCAATGAACGCCAGGGCCTCACGGAATTGCTGTCGGCATGGGGGTATGCCGTGGACAGCGCCGCCGATGGCCAGCAGGCGTTGGAGCGGGTTGCGGCCGCGGCTCCCGACGCCGTGATCACCGATATCCGCATGCCGCGCATGGATGGATTGGAGCTGTTGCGGCGGCTGCGGCAGGATTGGGGCGAGTTGCCGGTGCTGGTGCTCACCGGCCAAGGCTCGAAGGAAGCCGTGGTGGAATGTCTCCGCCTGCACGCCAACGATTACATCGAGAAGCCCATTCGCGGCGACGATCTGAAACAGCGGCTGGCGGACCTGGCCTTGGCGCCGCCGGTGAAGAAGGACGGCGGCGAGGGGGAGGAGTGGGAGTTCGTTGGCGACTCGCCGGCGGTGCGGGAAATTCGCCAAGTGATCCGCCAGGTGGGGCCCACCACCGCCAGCGTCCTGATCACGGGAGAAAGCGGCACCGGCAAGGAGGTCGTGGCCCGGCTGATTCACCAGCAAGGGCCCCGGCGGGAACGCACGTTTATCGCCGTCAACTGCGCGGCGATACCGGAAAGCCTGATGGAGAGCGAGCTGTTTGGGCACGAGCGCGGCGCGTTCACCGGCGCCGTCGAGCGGCGCGCCGGCTGCTTCGAGCTGGCGGAAGGCGGCACCCTGTTGCTGGATGAAATCGGGGAGATGCCGCTGCCCACCCAAGCCAAGCTGCTGCGCGTCTTGGAGGACCGGCGGCTGCGCCGCCTGGGCAGCAAGGCGGAGTTTCCGGTCAATGTGCGGGTGCTGGCCGCCACCAATAAGGATCCGGAACAGGCCGTGGCGTCCGGCCAGTTGCGCAATGATTTGTACTACCGCCTGAACGTCTTCCAGCTCCACCTGCCTCCATTGCGCGATCATTTGGAGGATTTGCCGGCGCTGGCGGCGAGCTGGGTGCGACGGCTCAACTCCCGCCACGGCCGCCGGGTGCAGGGCTTGTCGCCGGAGATGCTGGCGGTGCTGGCGCGCCATAGCTGGCCGGGTAACGTCCGGGAGCTGCGCAACACGCTGGAGCGTGCGCTGATCGTCTGCGAGGGGTCCAGCTTGGAACCACGCCATCTGCCGCCCGGCTTCGCCCGGGCAAAATCTCCGTTGGTGGATGACGCGCACAGCGTCCGCATCCCGCTGGGGGCGACCGTGGCGGATGCGGAACGGCTGCTGATCCTGCGCACCCTCGAGGCGGAGCGCAATAACAAAACGCGCGCCGCGGAGAAGCTCGGCATCAGCCTCAAAACCTTGCAGAACAAGCTCAAGGAATATCAGGCCCGGCCCGCTTCCGACGCGCCGCCGGCGCCGGGAGAGCTGGGCGCGCATGGCGGCTAGCGCCGAAGCCGGGCAGCCGGCGGAACCGCCGCGCCGCGATGGGCGGTTCGGCTTCCGCCTGAAGACGAAGCTCACCTTGGGTCTGTCCCTGCTGGTGCTGCTGGTCGTCGCCAGCATCAGCTTTCTCTACATCACCAGTCTGGTGCGGGCCCAGATGCTCGATATCTACGCCCATGCCGACTTCGTTTCCCGAACCGTATTCAATGAAGTGCGCCAGGAGATGAACGCCGCCTCCGCGGCGGGCCTGGTGAATCTCCGTCAGCCGCAAAAGGCGCAGCAGTACCTGGCCCAACTGAACCAGAGCGCTCCGCTGGCGGCGCTGATGAGTTCCGCCATCGGCTATCCGGTGAACAGTTCGATCCGCGACGTGGCGGTGGTGAATCCGCAAAACGTGGTCTTGGCGGACTCCGATCCGGAGCTGGTCGGACAGGTGTTGAGCCCGCGGCCCAGCCTCGCCGCCATCACGCACGGGGGCTGGTGGCGGCAGTTCCGGGCCATTTTCGGCCAGGAGCGGATCTACGAGGTGGCCCTGCCGATCGCCCTGGGATCGCAGCGGCTGGGCGCCATCCGCGTCGGGGTGGATACGGCGCTGGTGCAGGCGGCGCTCTCGGCGCGCATTCATTCCATCATTTGGCTGGCGCTGCTGGTGGTGGGGCTGGCGACGGTGCTGGCGGTGGTGTTCTCCGACCTGGCGCTCTCCCCCCTGAATGCGGTGAGCGCGCAGTTGGACCGGGCCGAGCGCGGGGAGGCGGACCCGCCGCGCCGGCCCCGGTTCGGCCCGGAATTTGGGCAGGTCAGTTCGAAAATCGAGCGCCTCGGCCGGCAAATCCAGGACGCGCGGCAGGTCTACACCAGCCTGCGCGACAGCATGGCGCAGGTGCTGGAGGGCGTGGACGAGGCGGTGGTGCTGTTTTCTCCGGAGGGACGGGCGGTGATGGCGAGTCCGGCGGCGCAGCGCCTGCTGGGCGGACCGGCCGAGGGCATCGTCGGCTTGCCGGTGGAGGAGATTTTCCCCGGGGACAACCGCTTGGATTCCGCCGTGCGCCGCGCGGTGCGGGAGCACCAGCCGCTGGCGGCGCAGGAACTGGCGCGGGCATCCTCCGAACGGTCGCTGCTGGTGCGGCTGGACCCATTGCGTAGCGAAGGCGCCGGAAACGGCGCGGAGACGGGCAGCGCATTGCTGGTGCTGCGGGATCCCGAGCCGGTACGGCGGCTGGAAAGCGAATTGGAGGTCGCGCGCCGCCTGAGCAATATCGGCCGCCTGACCCGGGGGGTGGCGCACGAGGTCAAAAACCCCCTGAACGCGATGGCCATCCATCTGGATCTGCTGAAGGCGAAGGCCCACGGACCGGGGGTGGCGGGGCACTTGGACGTGATGCGGCGGGAAATTGACCGGCTGGACCGGGTAGTGACGGCGTTTTTGGATTTTACCCGCCCGGTGGAGGTACGGCTGCGCCCCGCTTCTTTAGGCGACGTGGCGGCCAGTGTACGCGACCTGATGGCGGCGGACGCGGCGACCCAAGGCGTGCACATCGAGGTGGACGCTCGGGAACTGCCGCCGCTATGGATTGACCGCGATTTGGTCGAACAGGCCCTGCTCAACTTGGTGAATAATTCCTTGCAGGCGATGATGGAGACGCAGCAGTCGGGCAACGGCGCCGTGCGGCCGCGGGGCCCCGCCCCACGGATCACGCTGACCGTGCGGCGCGATGAGGATGGCGCGGTGCTGCGCGTGCGGGACGAGGGCCCGGGCGTGCCGGCGGCAGTGCGGGATAAAATCTTCGATCTGTATTTTTCCACCAAGGCGGAGGGCAGCGGCATCGGGCTGGCGCTGGCGGCGCGGGTGATGCAATTGCACAATGGTTCCCTGGAACTGGAACCGGAGGGGCCGCCGGGCGCCTGCTTTTGCCTGCGCTTTCCCTGGCGCGCGGAAGGCGGAGCGGCGACCGCGGCCGGAACGGAGGGAGATTGAGGATGGCCATGAGAGCGGCATGGGCCCATCGCTCCGCGCGGCCGAGCTGCGGCTCGACCGGCGCCGGCAGGTGGCGTTTCGCCGTGTTGGCGATGGCCTGCCTGTTGCCTTGGGTGGAGGGCGGATGCTTTCTGTTTCCCCGCGCCAAGCCGGTGCCGCCCACCCTGGTGCTGACCCAGCCCATCATCCTCAGCACGCCGGACGTTACGGCGACGCCGCCGCCGCCGGCGCCGCCCGCACCGCCCAACGTGATCGTTTTGGCTCCGGAGAGCGCCCCGAAGCTCAGCCCGCCGGCGCGCCACCGCCGCCGTCATGTCGCCGCCAGCCGCAAACCCGTGGAGGCCGCTAACCCAGCGGCGGCCGACGCCGGTCCGCAGCCGCAGTTGACCAGCGAACTGACACCCGAGGAGGCGGCGCGCTACCGGCGCACGACCGCGGAATGGCTGGACGCGGCCATCCACGACCTGAAGCTGACCGCGAACCGGCAGTTGGCGGCGGAGGAAGCGGCGACGCGGGCGCAGGCGAACGAGTACATCAGCCAGGCGCAGGCGGCGCTGGCGGAGGGCGCGGTGGTGCGGGCGCAAAACCTGGCGCATAAGGCCTTGGTGCTGGCGGAAGCGCTGCTCGGCGGCTGAGCCGCGACGGACCCAGGGAGACGATGGCGGAAAGCGAAGCGCAGCGCGGCCGAGAAGGATTGCTGGTGACGGTGCGTGATGGCGTGCGCGGCTGGCTGGGCGGACGGCGGCGGGGGCCGCTGGGGCTGGCATTGGGCGGCGGCTTCGCCCGCGGCATTGCGCATATCGGCGTCCTGCAAGTGCTGGAGGAGCACGGCGTGAGGATTGACCGCATCGCCGGCACCAGCGCGGGCAGCGTCATCGCCGCCGCCTTCGCCAGCGGCGTCAGCCCCGGCGAACTGGCGGCGACGGCCTCGGGTGCGCGGCTGAGCGATATGGGCCGCTGGACGTTGTCGCGGATGGGCTTGGCAAGCAACACTCGGATGGACGTCTTTCTTCGCAAGCTGCTGCGGGAAACCGAGTTTGAACGCATGCGCATTCCGTTGCAGGTGGTGGCGACGAATTTACGCACCGGTGAGCCGCGGGTGTTCTCCACCGGTCCGGTGCTGCCGGCGATCCGCGCCTCCTGCGCCTACCCGCTGATGTACCAGCCGGTGCGGATCGGCGAGGAGTGGTACGTGGACGGCGGCGTGGTCTGCGACGTGCCGGCGGAGCCGCTGCGGTGGGCCGGCGCGGGCCGCATCATCGCCGTTGAGTTGGGCAGCCATTTGCCGGACACGCCGCCGAGCAACATGCTGGAGGTGTTGTCCACGTCGCTGGCGATCGCCGTCCTGCGGCATGCCGAGGACTGGCGGGAGGTGACGGACGTGCTGATCCAGCCGCGCGTAGGGGACTTCGCCTATGACGACTTCGACCACGCGGAGGCTTTGATCGCGGCGGGAAGGGCCGCCGCCGAGGCAGCGCTTCCGGCGGTTTTGCGGCTGGCGGGACTGCCGCCGTCGGCGCCGCGGCCGGCGGTCGCGGTTCCGGCGCCGGCCGCCAAAAAAGCCGCGGAACCAGCTGCCTCGGCGCCGACGGGGCCCGGCGGCGGCGGGCGCTAGTCGGCGAGCGGGGCTAGCGAGCCGTATCGCCGGTGGCGACTTGGCGGGTGAAGCGGACCATGGCTTGCAATCGCGCGGCGGCGGCGCCGCTGTCCAGGGAATGGCGCGCGCGGCGCAGCGCTTCCAGCCAGGGATCGCCGCCGCCGGCGGCGGGCCCGGCGGCAAGGAGGGCGGCGGCGGCATTGAGCACGGCGATGTCGCGGCAAGGGCCCGGCTGGCCTTGCAGGATGGCCCGAATGATAGCGGCATTGTCGGCCGCGTCGCCGCCGGCCAACTGCGACAACCGTGCCTTCGGCAGGCCGTAGCGGCTGGCGTCGAAACGGTAGGTGACGACGGCGCCGTCACGCAGCTCGGCCACCTGCGTGGGGGCCGTGGTCGAGAATTCGTCCAGTCCATCCTCCCCGTGGACGACAAAGGCGCGGCGCGCACCCAAGGCGCCGAGCGCCGCGGCCAGCTTTTCGGTCCATTCCGGCGCGTAGACGCCGATGACTTGGCAGGGCGCGCCGGCGGGGTTGGTGAGGGGGCCGAGGAGATTGAAGACCGTGCGCACGCGCAGCGCGCGGCGCACCGGCTGGACATGGCGCATCGCGGGATGCCAGGCGGGAGCGAAAAAAAAGCCGATGCCGGTGGCGGCCAGGCATTGGGCGGTGGCCGCCGGCGGCAGATCCACCACCACGCCCAGCGCTTCCAGCACGTCGGCGCTGCCGCAGCGGCTGGAAAGGGAGCGATTGCCGTGCTTGGCGACGCGCAGCCCGGCGCCGGCGGCGATCAAAGCGGCCGCGGTCGAGATGTTGAAGGTGCCGCTGGCGTCACCGCCGGTACCGCAGGTGTCCACCAATTCCGGGGATTCCGGGCCGGGGTCCGCCTCCAACGCCGCGCGTCCAGTTCCGGAGACATCCAGCGCGCCGGGATCGGACGGCGGAGAAAAGGCGCGGACGGCGGCGCGCATGGCCTGGGCGAAGCCGGTGATTTCCTCGACCGTCTCGCCCTTCATGGCCAGCGCGACCAACAAGGCGGCGATCGCGGGCTCGGACGCCTGGCCCGCTAAAATCGCCGCCAACGCCGCGCGAGCCTCGGCGCGGGTCAGATCGCGGCGGGCGATCACCTGGCGCAACAGGGCGGGAAAGTCCGCCGCGGGGGCGGCTCCGCCGCTAACGGCTGGCGGCGGCGAAGGCGGGGAAGAGGGCATGGGCGGGACGGCGCGAGGGGAAAAATGGGAGCGGGGTTGCTATACTGACAAGTTTCGCGGCTCGCGGCGATTATCGCATGCTGGCGCGCCGCGGGCGCCGGGCCGCGCGGTGAGGCGGACGGCGAGGCAAGGAAGCGGATGAAAATTCACGAATACCAAGCCAAAGAACAGCTCCGGCCCTTCGGGCTGCCGATTCCCCGCGGCCAAGTTGCCGCCACCGCCGTGGAAGCCGAAGCGGCGGCGCGGATGCTGGGCGGGCAAGTGGTGGTCAAGGCGCAGATTCACGCCGGCGGGCGGGGCAAGGGCGGCGGCGTCAAGCTGGCCTCCGGCGCCACGGAAGCCCGCGCCATGGCGGAAAAGATCTTGGGCATGACGCTGGTCACGCACCAAACCGGGCCGGAGGGGCGTCTGGTGCGGCAGGTGCTGGTGGAAGAGACGCTGCCGATCGCCCGGGAGCTGTACCTGGGCGCGGTGGTGGACCGCGTTTCGGGCAAGCCGGTGATGATGGTCTCCGCCTCCGGCGGGATGGAGATCGAGGAAGTGGCGGCGAAGGATCCCAACGCGATCCTGCGCGAGCCGTTCGACGCCGATCGCGGCTTGCAGCCGTATCAGGCGCGGCGGCTGGCCTTTGGGCTGAAGCTGCCGGCGGCGGCGATCAACCCGGCGGTGCAGGCAATGTTGGCGCTGGCGCGGGCTTTCGTGGCGCTGGACGCGTCGCTGGCGGAGATCAACCCGCTGGTGCTGACCCAGGACGACAAGATCGTCGCCCTGGACGCCAAGCTGAATATTGATGACAACGCCCTGTACCGGCACCCGGAGCTGAAGGCGCTGCGCGACATCCACGAGGAAGCGCCGCTGGAGGTGGAAGCCAGCCGCTACAGCCTGAACTACATCAAGCTGGATGGCAACGTCGCCTGCATGGTCAACGGCGCCGGCTTGGCCATGGCGACCATGGACATCATCCAGTACGCGGGCGGAAGCCCGGCGAACTTCCTGGACGTGGGCGGCGGCGCCAGCCAGGAGCAGGTGCGGCACGCGTTCGAGATTCTGCTGAAGGATCCCAACGTGAAGGCGGTGCTGATCAATATCTTTGGAGGCATTCTGCGCTGCGACACGCTGGCCAACGGCGTGGTGGAGGCGGCGCGGGCGGTGGACCTGAAGGTGCCGCTGGTCATCCGCATGGAGGGCACGAACGTGGAGCAGGGACGGGAGGTGCTGCGCGCCAGCGGCCTGCCGATCACGGTGGCGGGGAGCATGAAGGAAGCCGCCGAGAACGTGGTGGCCGCCGCCGGCGGCGGGCGGCGCTAGCCGCGCAGGCGCGCGGCGCGCCGCGGCACGGAAAAAAACGACATGAGCATTCTGGTCAACAAGAAAACCCGCGTGCTGGTGCAGGGCATTACCGGCCGCGAAGGCAGTTTCCATGCGCGCATGTGCCGGGAATACGGCACGCACATCGTCGCCGGCGTGACGCCGGGCAAGGGCGGGACGACGCACGAGGGCACGCCGGTCTTCGACACGGTGGCCGAGGCGGTGGCCGCCACCGGCGCCGACGCCACGATGATCTTCGTGCCGCCCCCGTTCGCCGCCGACGCCATTCTGGAAGCCGCGGCGGCGGAGCTGCCGCTGGTGGTCTGCATCACGGAAGGCATTCCGGTGCTGGACATGGCGCGGGTGGCGGCGGTGCTGAAGGGAGGGAAGTCGCGGCTGATCGGCCCGAATTGTCCCGGCATCATCACCCCCGGCGAGTGCAAGATGGGCATCATGCCCGGGCATATCCACCGGCCGGGCAAGGTAGGCATCGTCAGCCGCAGCGGGACGCTGACCTATGAGGCGGTGCATCAGTTGACGCTGCTGGGCATCGGGCAATCCACCGCCATCGGCATCGGCGGCGATCCGATCGTCGGGACCTCGCATTTGGACGCGGTGCGGATGTTCAACGAGGATCCGGGCACCGAAGCCATCGTCATGATCGGCGAGATCGGCGGCAGCGCCGAGGAAGCGGCGGCGGCGTTCATCCGCGAGCATGTGAAGAAGCCGGTGGTCGGCTTCATCGCCGGGCAGACGGCGCCGCCGGGACGGCGCATGGGCCATGCCGGGGCGATCATCTCCGGCGGGCAGGGAACGGCAAAGGAAAAAATGGAGGCGATGCGGGCGGCGGGCATTCACGTCTGCGTCAGCCCCGCCGAGATCGGCGCCACGGTGGCTTCCGTGATGGGCGCCAAGGCGGCGAAGGGAAACTAGCGCAATGGCCAACGAACGAACCTTGACGATCATTAAACCCGACGGCGTCGCCGCGCAGCTGACCGGCACGGTGCTGGGCCGGCTGGAGAAAGCCGGACTGAAGATTCTGGGGCTGAAGCGGCTGCGGCTGACGGAGGCGCAGGCGGAGGCGTTTTACGCGGTGCACCGGGCGCGGGGCTTCTTCCCGGATCTGGTGCGCTTCATGACCGAGGGGCCGGTGGTGGTGGCGGCGCTGGAGGGGGAGAACGCCATTGTGCGGCTGCGGGAGCTGATGGGGGCGACCGATCCCGCCAAGGCCGCGGCGGGGACGATTCGCAAGGATTTCGCCGCCAACATCGAGCGCAACGTCATCCACGGCTCCGACGCGGCCGAGACGGCGCGCAACGAAATCGCCTTCTTTTTCGCCGGCGCCGAACTGGCCTAGCGGCGCAGCAGCCCGGCGCTCTGGCGCGCTCCGGCTGGCCGCTTGGCAACGCGCTTGCCAGTGCCCGCCCGATGCGCAGCCCGCGCCCGCCGGCGCGCCGTGGGCTGGGCTTGCTAGGCTGAGGGCATGGCGCATTTGGCGCGGGCACTGATCTTCATTGGCTTGCTGCTGGCGGCGGGCGGGGTGGTATTGCTGCTGCTGGCGCGGGCGCATGTGCCCCTGGGCCATCTGCCGGGGGATTATGTGTACCGCGGCAAGCGGGTGACGGTTTATTTCCCTTGGGTGACGATGATCGTGATCAGCGTGGTGCTGACGATTGTTCTGAACATGCTGTTCCGGCGCTAGCGCTTGGCCCGGCCATTCGCGGGGCCGCGCCTTTTGCCCGGGAGGTAAAACGGGCGCGGGCAGACCGCGAAACCTCGCGCCCACGGCCCGCGGAGAAGAATCCCGCGCCCCGCGCCGATCCATGGTGCGTTGTTGCACCGCCAACGCTGTCTTTTCATCACGTTGCGGCCTTAAATGCAACATTTTTTGGACGCCGTAGCCGGCGCTTTCGCTGCCGGCGCGGCAATTCTCTTGCACGGCGAACCGGCGTTCGCCGCGCCCCCGCGAGGAGTTGCGATGCGGATGATGCGAGGCGCGCTGTCCCTTCGGCTCGGGCGCTAAGCGGGTGGGAAATCCGCCGGGGGGGGGGCGGCCCCCAAGGCGATTGTGCCACTGCGGAATGGAAAATCGTCCTCTCCTGCCGGCTAGCGCATGATGCTGCGGAAGAGGCTGCTGTTGAGCAGGGCCGCCACCTGGCTTTGGGGTGACTCGACCTGGAGAAAGGCGTCGTCGCCGGCGGAGTCCACCTCGATCTGATTGAGCAGGTTCTTGAGGGCGGGATTCTTGGTTTGGTAGGCCTTATAGAGCACGGCGGCGCGCAGGCCGGTGCTAGCCAGGCCGGCGCTGACGGGATCATCGGTCATCAGCTCCAGGTTGACCTTGACGTCGCTGGAAAAATTAATGGTGTAGCGGGCGCCTTGAAAATGGCTGGCCAAGGAAGCGGGGTTGAAATCGGTGGCGCCACTAGCGAGGGACATCACCAACCCCTGGGTGCCGGCGGCGTTGAGCACGCTCCAGACGTCGCTGGATTCGGTGCCGTCAATCAGGTCGCTGAGACTGGAGTTGTTGTCCAGCGAAGTGACGGCTCCGGATTGGACCTGAATCGCCTCCCGAATCGCCTGGGCGTTTCCGAAGACGAAGGTGCTGGAATCGGGGAGATAGAACTCCATGCCGTTGGCTTCGTAATAGGTGACGCCGTCGTATTGGGGCGGATGGGGGTAGCGGGGTGTGGGGGCGAAAAAACGACGGGGCTGGAAGCCCTCAAAGCTGCCTTCGGCGACGCCGATCAGGCCGATGCTTTTGCCGGTGGCATAGGTGGCGAAGGTGAGGCGGTTCAGGTCCTGGTGGATATTGACGCCCCCGCGCGCCAGCAGATTACTGATGTTGCGCATTTCGGCGGGTAGGACTTGGCCCTCGATGCGCTGCGCTAGGTTGTTGGTGGAAAGGCGGTGGTAGTTGACGGAGATGATTTGGCGCGTGGAGGCGGGCAGAACGGATTGCGCGGTGGAGCCCAACTCGGCGGCGCGGGCCGCGGGCGCGGCCAAAGCGACGGCCGCGGCGAGAGCAATGAGAGCGGGAAAACGAAAACGCATGCTGACCTCCAGCGAACGGAAAACCGGGAAGGAGACCAACTTGCGGTCTCATGACCTGGATTCGCCCGCGGCATCCGCAAAGGCCCGCCGGCGATCCCCGGCGATCCCCCCGGGGGCAAACTGCCTCCAGTGTAGCCGAGGCGGGGCGGGATCGGCGCCTGGTGGAACGGCCAGGCACGAATCGAGGCGGTTGCCGATTTAACGTTCGGGCCTAGCCGGGTGCGTAAGCGGCGCGGCGCGCCAGTTTATGCGGCGCGCGGCGCCGCGCCGTTTTCAGTGGGGCGCCCGCCGGCGCGGGACTGGGCCCCGCGCCGATCAATCATCAATTCACGGTAGCGGAAATCGAGGCGGTGCTGGTGGCGCCGCTGACGGTATAGGCCGTGACGGTAAGGCTATAGTTGCCGGCGGGCGTCCCGCCGGATGGTGCGGGCGTCGCGGGCACCGGCGACGCGCTGCCGCCGCAACTGGCGAGCGTCAACGCCAGGGCGAGCAACGCCGCGGCGACAGCCCAGGGCGGCGGCCGGCGGCAGGTAGCACGGGCGCGGAAAATCCCAAGCGCCAAGGCGACGGCCAAGGCGCAGGCCAGCAACTCGGCCCAGGCGCGTGGCGCGCCGCGGGAACCGCCCAGCGGGGGCAGGCTGGAGTTGGCTGTCGTGGCTAGGGAGAGCGTGGCGGTGGCGGTGGAAGCGGTGGTGAAGTCCACGACGTTGGGGGCAATGGAGCAGGTGGCGCCGGCGGGCGCGTTGGCACAAGCCAAAGCGACCTTGCCGGTAGTGGCGCTTTGGCCGGTGAGCGTCAGCGTTGAGGAGCCGGAGGCGCCGGCGGAAACGCTGAAGCCCGCCCCGGAGATCGCCGGAGCGGGAACCGGCGACGGCGCGTAGACGCGCACGTAATCCACCAACATGGCGGCTGGGGAAGGCGTGGAGGAGTTGGGCGGCCCGGGCCAGGAACCGCCGACGGCGAGATTGAGCAGCAAAAAAAAGGGATCGGGGCCGGCCGCGGAGGCATTGAAGGGCCAACCGCCCGTCGCCGACGGCGTCACGGTGGCGAAGACGTTGGCGGGGCTGTCCACGTAGTACTGGATGAGATTGGGCGACCAGATGACACCATAAACGTGGAAGCCGTTGCTGACGGTTTCGCCCGTGGGCAGGTTGTAGGGATTGCCGGTATTGAAATTGGGCGCGTGGACGCTGGCTTGGACGACACTGGGCCCCAGCGGCGGGACGTTCTCCATGATGTCCAGTTCGCCACAGGCGGGCCAACCCGCCGAGGTGATGTCGGCGCCGAGCATCCAAAACGCCGGCCATAATCCGGGGCCGGTGGGAAGCTGCATGCGGGCTTCGATGC
>DAHUYO010000007.1 GCA_027315185.1 Acidobacteriota bacterium | reverse complement strand
GCCTCGGGGACCCATTGTGTTTGCATGCGTTCACTCTGCCTTTCGAGTGTCACGCATCATTCTGAACGAGCTCAGCCCCTGTACTCGTCCGCAAAACCCGCCAGCCGCGGCTGCGACGAGGCACAGGCTTCGTCGGGCTGGCGCGAGCGCTAGGCGGCCAGGGAGGTGATGAGTTCCTCGGCGCGGGAGAGGGGGGTGGCGTAGAGGGACCAGGGGGAGGCTTGGCGCAGGACGCGCAGTTTGCCTTGCGTCTCCAGCACCTCAAACTGCGAGCGGCCCTGGTCGTCGCGCCAGTAGCGGATGGCGACGGTGGCGGCGCCGACGCGGAGATTGCGGACGGTGATTTGCGGCAGCCACTCGGGCAGGGCGGGCTCGGAGAAGAGCACATGCAGGGGGGCGTAGGGGTAGAGGCCCAAGATCATTTGCAGCAGGATCACCAAGGCGCCGGCCGACCAGGCCTGCGGCGAGCAGGCCTTGGGATAGACGGCGGGAAACGGATGGGCAGCGTCCTTGGGGTGGCCGCTGAAGACTTCCGGCAGGCGGTCTTGGGAAAAGATGGCGGCGACGCCCAGCAAGCCGACGGCGAGGCGGTTCATGCGCTCGATCATGCCGTAGCGGCGCAGGCCAACGCAGATCGCGGCGTTCTCCGCCGGCCAGACCGAGCCGCGATGGTAGCTGTAGGGGTTGTAGGCGAAGTGCTCGGAAGACAGCGTGCGCACGCCCCAGCCGGAGAACAAATCCGGGCGGAGGAGGCGGTCGGCAGTGGCTTCGGCCAACTCCGGCGCGATGACGCCCGTGGCCAAGGCGTCGCCGGGATTGGAACCGATGGAGCGAACGAGCCGGCCTTTGGGATCCTTGGCCATGGCGAAGAAGTTCTCCTCCGCCAGCCAAAACTTGGCGTTGAAACGCTTTTTCAGCTCCTGGGCGCGGCGAAACGTTTTGGCGGCGTCCCAGCGGCGGCCGGTGATCCACTGCAGCTCGGTCATGCGCAGCAGGGCTTCATAAACGTAGCCTTGCTCCTCGCAGGTGCCAATGGGATTGGGGACGATGGCGCCGTCGGGATAGATGATGGCGTCGCCGGAGTCCTTCCACGCCTGATTCTTCACCCCCTGGCTGGAGCGGGTGCGGTATTCATAGAAGCCGTCGCCATCCACGTCGCCGTCCCGCTCCACCCAGCGCAGCGCGGCTTCGGCGGCGGGCAGATACTTCTCGGTCGCGGCCTTGTCGCCGGTCCAGTGATAGAACTCCGAAAGATTGATGACGTAGAACGGCGAAGTGGTGAAGGAGCCGTAATAGCGGCCTTGGGGACGGTAGTTGAGGACGGAGATGGGGCCGGTATGGGCCTCATGCAGCATCTTGCCGGGCTCTTCGTCGCGCCAGCGGTCGTTCTTGGCGCCCTGCGTCTCGCTAAGCACCTGGAGGGCGCCGGCGAGGATGGCGGGCGACAACATGGCCGACATCCAGGCCGCGGTGAGGATGTCACGCCCAAAGGTGGCGACGTAAATTGGAATGCCGGCCGCCGGCACCCAGGCCTGTTCGCCGCGATCCAGGTCGAACATGCGCAGCGAGATCAAATCCTGGATGGTGCGGTCCAACGCCCGCTCCAGGGTGCGCTGGGCGGGATGGGGAACTTCGATAACGGTGGAACGGCTCTGGTACAACTCGATGCGGCGGTCGCGGTCGGTACCGCCGCCGTTGAAGTCGTGGCCGCGATAGATGGGACGGAACTCGACGCCGTCAATATAGCCAACGGCTTCGACTTCAAGCGTGACCGCCGCGCCGGCGGCCAGCTCGAAGCGGGCGCGCAAACTGGAGCGATTCGCGCGCGGCGGAACGGGCAAGCCGCGGATGATCAGATCCAGCCCGCGGGCGATGCTCACGCGCCCGCCGTGGGCCCGGCGGCCGGCGCGGTAGCGCCACCCGATTTGGACTTCTCCGCCGTTGACGGCGACGGTTTGCCGCAGCGAGCCTTTCTGCTGCCGAATGCCGGTTTGCACCTCGACTTGGTCGGCGAAATCGGCGGCGTAGAGAATCTCTAGGTCGAGCGGCTGGGCCTGGGTGGTGTAGTTGCGGATGACGGCGGTTTGGAACATGCCGTCGGAGATCAGGGTCGAGAGCTTCAATTCGATCGTCTCCTCGGTCGCGTCCTTGGCGAACTTGCCCGGCTGCTTGTCGCCGGAATAGGCGCGGCGGACACGGCGGGGACGGCCGATATGGTAGCTGAGGCGGGAGAACTGATGCACCGGACTGGCTTCGACGGTATATAGGTCGCCGTTGATGCGCCAGAGATAGCGCGACAGCACGCGCGTCTCATGAATGAACAAGCCGTGCAGCCTGAGGTCGCTCAGCCAGCCGTCGCGGTTGGCGATCAGGACGGTGCGGGATTGGGAGGAGATGATCTCCTGGGGGCGGGTCTCGATCCGGATCAGATCGAATTCATGCATCGCCTCTGTAGAGATGCCCTGGAGGGGACGAACGTTGGGCGGCGGCTAGTCTCGGCGATGACGGCGGGCAATCGTGAGGCGCGGTACAACCGGGCGCAAGTGCCGCAGAAAAGCGCATTGCGGGCGCGGTCCGCCACTCACTGCCCGCAGGTAGCTGCTCGTAAGCCCGTGGCGGGCCCGAGGATTTTGAACTGATGCTTTTGGCAGTGCGGCGGCTGAGGGAGGAATGGGGACCTCAGCCGCCGCTTTGCCGCCCCGCGATTCCCAGCCGCGACACCAGCCGGAACCACAGAACGGCCACCGTTACTGATAAGACTGGCCCCGCGCGATTCCGGTTTCGAGTAAATTAGGGCGATGCGGCGGGGCGGGCAGGCCCTCGGCGCGGGCAGTTCGCGGCAGCCGGTTCGTGGCGGCGAGTTCGTGGTAGGGCATTTGGCCCCAGGGACTTGAGCGCGCAGCCGGCGGAAGCGCGCAGCCCGCCCGCCGGCAGTGGAGCCGTCCAATCGGACGGCGGCTGAGCCGCCCAGGAGCGGAAATGGCCGAAGCGGAACCAAGGCAAGCGATCGTGCGGCTGACGGGAGTCAGCAAGGCGTATGGGACGGTGCGGGCGGTTTCCGGGCTGGATTTGGCCGTGCCGGAAGGCGCGGTGTATGGCCTGCTGGGCCCGAATGGCTCGGGCAAGACCACGACCATTCGCATGATCATGAACATCCTGGTTCCGGATGCCGGGCAGATCGAGATCCAGAACCGCCCGGCGGACGCAAAGAGCAAGGACGCCATCGGCTATCTGCCGGAAGAGCGCGGCCTGTACACCAAGATGAAGGTCGGCGACTTGCTGCATTTCTTCGCCGAGCTCAAGGGGCTGGGCAAGGCGGAGGCGACCCGGCGCGTCAACGATTGGCTGGAACGCGTGGAACTTGCCGAGTGGCGAGACAAAAAAATCAATGAGCTGTCGAAAGGAATGCAGCAAAAGATCCAGTTCATCGTCAGCGTGCTGGGCGACCCGCCGATCTTGATTCTGGACGAACCGTCGTCGGGGTTGGACCCGGTGAACGCCAATTTGTTGCGGGAGATCTTGCTGGAGTTGCGGACGCGGGGCAAGACGATTTTGCTGTCCACGCACCGGATGGAGGAAGCGGAGCGGCTGTGCGACCACATTTGCCTGATCCACCGCGGCGAAAAGGTGCTGGACGGCGAATTGGCGGCGATCCGGGCGGCGGCGGGGAAAAGCTCGGCGCGGGTGGATTACCGCGGCGACGGCGGCGTGTTGCGCACCGCGCCGGGAGTGGCGGAGGTGGACGATTACGGCAATTACGCCGAAGTGCGGCTAGCGCCCGGCGCCGATGCGGCGGTGCTGCTGCGCTATTTGGCCGGGCGGATCGAAGTCACCGGTTTCGCCCTCCAGGAGCCGACATTGAACCAAATCTTTTTGGAAGCCGTGGGCGGACGCGAAGCGGCGGCGCCGGCCGCCGCGGGCAGCCGCGAGGGGCGGTAGCCGGAAGGGGCAGCCATGAACAAGACCCTGATCGTCGCCAAGCGCGAATATCTGCAACGGGTACGGACCAAGGGATTCGTCATCTTCACGGTGCTGCTGCCGGCGATCATCGGCGGCTACATTTTCTTCATCGTCGCGGTGGTCAGCAAGGCGGGGGCCAACGCCAAGGCGCATCTGGCCGTGGTGGACCTGTCGCACCAGGTCTTCCCGGCGCTGCGCCATGAACTGAGCGATAAGCTGCCGAACGGGCAGCGGCAGTTCCGGCTGGAGGAGGTGGCGGCGACGCCGGCGGCGCTGCCGGCGGTCGAGGCGCGGCTGCGCCGGCAGGTGCTGGCGGGAAAATTCACCGGATTTCTCGTGATTCCCGCCGACGTGCTGCAATCCAACTTGGCGCAGTACCACGCCAAGAACGTGGCGAATTTCAACCTGCTCGGGACCATGGAGCACGGGCTGGAATCGGCGGTGACGCGCGTGCGCCTGAAGAACGCGGGCATCGCCGGGGCGCAGTTGCCGCAGTTCTTCGCTACCTTTCATTTGCACGAGCTGAAGGTGACCGCCAGCGGCGAGAGCAAGAATACCGGCGGAGCCGTGGTGCTGGGCTATATTCTCGGCTTCCTGCTCTATTTCGTGCTCATCATCAATGGCGTGACCTTCATGCGCAGCGTGGTGGAGGAAAAGACCAACCGGGTGGCGGAGGTCGTGCTGGCGTCGGTGGACGCGTTCGGCCTGCTGATGGGCAAGGTGATCGGCGTGGCCGGGGCGGCGCTGACGCAGGCGCTGGTTTGGGTGGTCTCGCTGGCGCTGTTCGCCGCCTATGCGGGGGCCGCATCGCTGGCCGCCGGCAAGGCGGGCTGGATGAAACAGGTGCCGCACCTAGGGCCGATGGTGTACGTTTCCTTCGTGGTGCTGTTCCTGCTGGGCTTTTTGGTCTACGCCAGCCTGTACGCCGCGGTGGGAGCCATCGTCAGCAGCGAACAGGAAGCGCAGCAATCGCAGATGCCGATCACGCTGTTGTTGGTCGCGGCGCTGCTGATGGGCTTCACGGTGCTGACCACGCCGAACTCGATTCTGGCGGTGGTGCTGTCGGAGATCCCCTTCTTTGCGCCGGTGCTGATGATGATGCGCATCCCCATCGCCAACCCGCCGCTATGGCAAATCGTGCTGTCCTGGGCGCTCTGCGCGGTGGCGGTGTGGCTCATCATGAAGGTGACCAGCCGACTGTACCGGGTGGGGATTTTGATGACCGGCAAGCGGCCGAATCTGCCCGAGTTGATGCGCTGGCTGCGCTACAGCTAACCACGCGGCGAGCCCGGCGATAGGGCCTAGGCTTCGTTCCGCGGCCCTAGGGAATCGCTCGGGTCGAGCGTGGCGCCGCCGTGGATCGGGAAGATGGGCCGGTGGCGTGAGCACGGACGCTTGCGGCCCGGGCGCGGCGGCAGCGCGCGGGCTTGGCCTCTCTGCTATCCTTAAAGCTAAGATAATGCGGCGCTAAGGCCCGGTGTTACGGCCCCATGGCGCGCCGCCAATCACCGCCATGTCCGGCATGCGATTTTCCACCCTGGGCGCCGGCGTGCGCCGGCTCCTGCGGCAGCAGCTGTTGTTGCAGGCGTGGCTGCACGCGGCGGATGCCGAATTTTTGATCGGCGGGCAGGCGGTGATCGAGGGCGTGATGATGCGCTCGCCGCACGCCTACGCGGTTGCGGTGCGGCGGCCGGATGGCGAGCTGGCGACGACGCGGCAACCCTGGTCGCGGCCCAGCGAGAAGCGGCGGTTCTGGCGCTGGCCGGTGCTGCGCGGCTTGGCGGTTCTGGGCCAGGCCATGGCGCTGGGCGTGCGGGCGCTGCGCTTCAGCGGGCAGGCGGCGCTGGGCGAGGAACCGGCGGCGGAACCGCCGACGGAGAAGAAAAGCGAGAGCTCGATCGGCGTCTGGCTCAGCGTGGCCGCCTCGGTGGCCTTCTTCATCGCCTTTTACAAGTTTTTGCCGCTCCTGGCGGCGACGGAATTGGAGCGGCTCTCGCCGGCGTTTCGCAGCCAATGGGCCTTCAACCTGGCCGACGGGCTGATCCGCCTGGCGCTGTTCGTCGGCTTCATCGCCGTCTTGGCGCTGCTGCCGGATATTCGCCGCGTCTATGAATACCATGGCGCCGAACATAAAGTGGTGTTCAACTATGAGTCCGGCGCGCCGGTGACGGTGGAGAACGCGCGGCGCTGCGGGCGGCTGCACCCGCGCTGCGGCACCAGCTTCATGGTGGTGATTTTGCTGCTGGCGATCGTGGTGTACATGTTCCTGCCGCTGGATGGATTTTGGCTGAAGCTGGGACTGCGGCTGGCGCTGCTGCCGCTGCTGGTGGGCGGCGGGTATGAGATGATCCGCTTCTCGGCGCGGCATGGCCGGTCGCTGTTCGCCTTGCTGGCGCGGCCGGGCCTGTGGCTGCAACGGATCACCACGCGGGAGCCGGACGCCGGGCAACTGGCCTGCGCCATCCGCGCGCTGGAGGAGACCATGGAGCTGGAGAAAGCCAAAGGCGGGGAGTTGGTGATCGCGTGACCCCGGTGCGGCCCGCGCTGGGGGCAGGCGCCGGCGCGAGTTCGCGCCGCACGGCGCTAGAACCCGGCCCAGAGGCCAAGATCGGCAAGAAGAGCCGCGAGCGGCGCGGCCGAGGAAGCCATGTTTGAGCGTTTGGAACACATCGAAGCCCAGTACGAGGAACTGACGAAACAGCTCGCCTCGGCGGAACTGCTGGCCGACTCCGCGCGCTACCCCAAGGTGGCGAAGGCGCATTCCGAGCTGATGGAGACGGTGGAGCGGTACCGGGAATACCGGCAGATTCGCCAGTCCATCGCCGACACGCAGGAAATCCTGCAAGGGGCGGAGGGCGAAATGCGGCAACTGGCGGAGGAGGAACTCGCCGCCTTGGAGCGGCGCCGCGGCGAGGTGGAAGAGGACCTAAAACGCCTGCTGCTGCCGAAAGACCCGAACGACGAAAAGAACGTGGTGCTGGAGTTGCGGGCCGGGACCGGCGGGGACGAGGCCAGCTTGTTCGCGGCGGAAATGTTCCGCATGTACACGCGTTACGCGGAGCAGCGGCGGTGGCGGGTGGAGATCATGTCGTCCAGCGAGAGCGGCGTGCATGGACTGAAGGAAGTGGTGGCCATCGTCGAGGGCAAAGGGGCCTACAGCCGGCTGAAATATGAGAGCGGCGTGCACCGCGTGCAGCGCGTGCCGCAGACGGAACAGCAGGGACGCGTGCACACCTCGACCGTGACGGTGGCGGTGCTGCCGGAAGCGGAGGAAGTGGACGTCAAGATTGACCCCAAGGACATTCGCATCGACACCTTCTGTTCCTCCGGCCCGGGCGGACAGTCGGTGAACACCACCTATTCGGCGGTGCACATCACGCATCTGCCAACCGGACTGGTGGTGTCCTGCCAGGACGAGAAATCGCAGATCAAGAACCGGGCCAAGGCGGAGCGGGTGCTGCGGTCGCGGCTGCTGGAGATCGAACAGCAGAAGCAGCACGAGCAGATCGCGGCGGAGCGGCGCTCCCAGGTGGGCAGCGGCGAGCGCAGCGAAAAGATCCGCACCTACAACTTTCCGCAGAACCGCGTCACCGACCATCGCATCGGGCTGACGCTGCACCGGCTGGCGGAGGTGATGGACGGGCGGTTGGACGAGATCGTGGACGCGCTGGCGGCGAACGACCAGGCGGAAAAATTGAAAGAAGCGGCTGCCGAGCCGGTCAAGGCCTAAGCCCGGCGGCGCGCCGCGACCGCCGGCGTGATTCCGGCGGTTCGTGACCCCATGAGGAAGCTTGCGTGAAAGCCGAACGCCAGGCGGCGGCGCCTTCGCAGACCATGCCCGCGCTGCCCTCCGTGGATGAACTGCTGCGCGCGCCGGAGTTGGCGGCGCTGTGGGAGGCGCTGGGGCCGGCCTGGGCGCGGGCGGTGATTCGGGAAGCGTTGGAGGCGCGGCGGCGGGACTGGCGGCAGGGCGGGGGCGGGACGACCGAGCCGATCGCGGCGGAGTTGCGGGCGCGCGGGGCGGCGCGGCTGGCGTGGTCGCTGCGCCCGGTGATCAACGCCACCGGGACCATTCTGCACACCAACCTGGGACGGGCGCCGCTGAGCGCGGAGGCGGCGGCGCGGGTCGCGGAGCTGGCCGTTGGCTATTCCAACCTGGAGTTCGATCTCGCGACGGGGCGGCGGGGGCGGCGGGACGTGCATGCGGAAGCGCTGGCCTGCGAATTGACCGGAGCAGAACGCACGCTGGTGGTGAACAACAACGCCGCGGCGGTGCTGCTGGTGGTGAACACGCTGGCGGCGGCGGAGACGCCCGGTGAGGTGCCGGGCGAGGTGCTGGTTTCTCGCGGGGAGTTGGTGGAAATCGGTGGTTCGTTCCGGATTCCGGAGGTGCTGGCGCGGGGCGGGGCACGGCTGGTGGAAGTGGGGGCGACGAACCGCACGCGGATTGGAGACTACCGCCGCGCGATCACGCCGGCGACACGGCTGATCTTGCGCGTACACCGCAGCAACTTCGAAATGCGCGGGTTTATTGAACAGCCGGCGCTGGCGGAGCTGTGCGCCCTAGGCGCGGAAACGGGCGTCCCCGTGGCCGAGGACCTGGGCAGCGGCTGCCTGCTCGATCTGTCGCCGGCGGGGTTGCCGCGCGAGCCGCTGGTGGGCGATAGCCTGGCGGCGGGCGTGGCCGTGGTCACTTATAGCGGTGACAAGCTGCTCGGCGGGCCGCAGGCCGGGCTGCTGAGCGGACGGCGGGCGATTCTCGACCGGTTGCGGGCCAACCCGCTGTTTCGCGCGCTGCGCGTGGACCGGCTGACCTATGCCGCCTTGGAGGCGACGCTGCGCGCCTACGCGCGGCAGCGGTATGCGGACATTCCGGCGCTGCGGATGATCTTCGCCGGCGACCTGGAGGCCCGCGCACGGCGCTGGGCGGCGGCGCTGGACGCGGCGCAAGACGGGTTTTGGCGGGCGGAGGTGGTGGCCGCGGAATCGGTGGTCGGCGGCGGTTCGACGCCGGGCCAAAGTTTGGCGACGTTTGCCGTGGCGCTGGCGCCGGAGGAATGGACCGCGGATGAACTGGAGGCGCGGCTGCGCGCCGCCACCCCGCCAGTGATCGCCCGTATTCACGCAGGCCGGGTATTATTGGACCCACGCACCGTGGCCGAGGAGCAAGAACCGGCCCTGCTGGATGTGCTGGCGGAGCTGGCGCGTTCCGTATCCGGCGGCCACTGAGCTACGGCGCCAGCCGGGGCCGCGCCCCACCCCGCAACCCCATGACCACCGTTCGCGCCCGCGCCTTCGCCAAGCTCAACCTGGGCCTGCGGATCTTGCGGCGGCGCAGTGATGGCTTCCATGAACTGCGTTCGGTCTTGCAAACCATTTCCCTGGCCGACACGCTGACGCTGACCTTCCGGCCGGGCCGGGGCGTGCGGCTGGAGGCGGTGCGGGCGTCGCCAGGCGTGTGCTGGCCGGAACTGGCCGACGGGCAGAACTTGGCGGTGCGGGCGGCGCTGCTGGCGCGGGAGGAGTTCGGGCTGCGGGGGCAGATCGGCGTGGCCATCCATAAACGCATCCCGTTGGGAGCGGGGCTGGGCGGCGGTTCGGCGGATGCCGCGGCGGTGCTGCGGGTAGCCGCGGCCCGGGCACGGCGTCCGCCGCCGGCGGCGGCGTTGTGCCGCCTCGCCGCGGCACTCGGTTCCGACGTGCCGGCTCTGCTGTTGGGGGGCACCGTGCTGGCGCTGGGCCGGGGCGAGGAATGCTATCGCTTGCCGGATCTCCCCGCCTGGTATTGCCTGCTGGCGGCGCCAGCCGGGGTGGCGGTAGCGACGGCGGAGGCGTATGCGCGCTGGGATCGGCTGCATGCCGGCCGGTCGGCCGGTTTGACCGCGGAGGAAAACTCCGTTAGCATTGATTGCTTGCTGGGTTCGCTGCGGCGAACCTATGCCGTAGGTTCGGTTCGCCGAGCTTACGTCGGCGGTTCGCGCAAGCGGGCCGCCCCGGCGTCCCGCCCCAGGCGGGACCGCGGCCCAGCGCAGGCGGAGCCGAGAGTCCGAGCCGGAATCGAAAACGACTTCCACGAAGCCGTCTTCCCTCTTTCTCCGGACTTTCTCTCCATTCGCCGTGCCTTGGGACGCGCCGGCGCCGTTTGGGTCAGCCTGAGCGGCAGTGGCGCGGCGCAGTATGGTTTGTTCACCAGCCGCGCGGCGGCGGAGGCGGCGCGGGCAGTCTTGCCCGCGAGCGCGCACGCCTGGACGGCGCGGTTTGTCGGTCCGAGAGACGAGTTTTAGGAATGGGGCGTCGTCCAACGGTAGGACACGTGCCTTTGGAGCACGGTATTCAGGTTCGAGTCCTGACGCCCCAGCCAGCCATTCGGGGCCGGCAAGCCGGTGCGGCGTTGGCCGGCCGGAATGGGTAGTGGGAGAGGGAACGGGCATGGCCAGCACCGCAATCCGCACCAAGGGACGCGCCGCCAGCGGCGCCGGGGAAGGCAGCGCCACGGCCACGCCGGAGTCGAATCCGATGGCGCGGACGCGCACCGCGCGGCCCGATCCACGGCTCAAGGTCTTCTGTGGCGGCGCCAACCAGCAGCTGACCGAGGACATCTGCCGCCACTTGGGCCAGCCCAAGGCGCAGTGCCAGCTTACGCGCTTCTCCGACGGCGAAAGCTACGTGCAGATTCTGGAAAACGTGCGCGGCGCCGACGTGTTCATCGTGCAGCCGACCTGCGATCCGGTGGACCGGCATCTGGTGGACCTGCTGCTGCTGACCGACGCGCTGAAGCGGGCGTCGGCGCGGCGCATCACCGCCGTCATGCCCTACTTCGGCTATGCCCGGCAGGACCGCAAGGACAAGCCGCGGGTGCCGATTTCCGCCAAGCTGGTGGCCGACATCCTGACCACCGCCGGGGTCAACCGGGCCTTGGTGGTGGACCTGCATGCGCCGCAAATTCAAGGGTTCTTCAACATTCCCGTGGACCACTTGTTCGCCTCGCCGGTGCTGGTGGACTATTTCCACAAGCTGGACCTGCCGGACCTGACCGTGGTTTCGCCCGACGCGGGCGGCGTGGAGCGGGCGCGCTTCTTCGCCAAGAAGATGGACAGCGCGCTGGCGATCATTGATAAGCGGCGCGTGGCCATGGACGTCAGTGAGGTCATGAACGTCATTGGCGACGTCGAGGGGCGGACGGCGGTCATTTTGGACGACATCATTGACACCGCGGGCACGCTGGTGAAGACCGCCGAGGCGCTGGTGAACCATGGCGCGCGGCGGGTGCTGGCCTGCGCCAGCCACCCGGTGCTGAGCGGGCCGGCGCTGGAACGCATCGCCGCCAGCCCGCTGGAGCAGGTGGTGGTGACGGATTCGATTCCGCTTTCGGCCGCCGCCCGCGCCGAAGCGCGGATTCAGGTGCGCAGCATCGCCGGACTGCTGGCAGCGGCGATCCGCTCCATTCACGAGGAGACTTCGGTTAGCTCGCTGTTCTTGTAAGGCAGAGATTCGAGGACTTATGGCATTGCAAATTTCCGTTCCCGCCGCCCGCCGCACCGGCTTGGGCAAAGAAGCCGCCGGGCGGCTGCGCCGCGCCGGCCAGGTGCCCGCCGTGTTGTACGGTGGCAAGAAGGAGGCCGTGGCGCTGTCCATTGATCCCAAGGCGCTGGCTGCTATATTGCGCTCCGAAACCGGACACAACACCGTCTTCGAGGTGGTGATGGACGGCGATGGGGGCGAAAAGGCCGCCGTCATGATCGTGGATTGGCAGCGCGACCCGGTGCGCGGCAGCCTGCTGCACGTGGATTTGAAGCGCATCTCCATGGATCAGCGCATCCGCGTCAAGGCGCCGATCCGCAGCCAGGGCGATCCGGTCGGGGTGAAGGTGCAAGGCGGCGTGCTGGACGTGGTCACGCGCGAAATCGAGCTGGAGTGCCTGCCGGACCAAATTCCGGATCACATCGTGGTGGACGTTTCCGAACTGGGCATCGGCCAGAACCTGCGCGTGGGCGACCTGAAACTGGCCGCCGGGATCCGCGTCGTGACCGCGCCCGACCGGGTGGTGGCGCACGTGGTGTCGGTGCGGGAAGAAGTGGCGCCGACTCCGGTGGAGGCCGCGGCGGTGGCGGCGGCGCCCGCCGAACCGGAAGTGGCGAAGAAGGGCAAGGGCGAAGCGGCTCCGGCCGAAGAGGCGCCCCCTGCCAAGGAGGGCAAGAAGAAGGCCTAGGCGTTCCGCCCGGGCGGTGCGTCGTCAGGTTGACGCTGGGCATGCTGAAACTGATCGTGGGCCTTGGCAATCCGGGTATCGAATATGCGTTTACCCCGCACAACTTCGGCTTTCTGCTGCTGGACGAACTGGCCAACCGCGGCCATGCGCGCTTCCGCGTGCGGGAATGCCAAGCGCTCACGGCTCGCACCGTCTTGGCCGGCACGGAGGTGCGCCTGGCCAAGCCCGAGACCTTTATGAACCTGAGCGGCGTGGCGGTGCGGGAGCTGATGGCCAAGTACGGCTACGAACCAGCCGACGTATTGGTCGCCTGTGACGACTTGGACCTGCCGTTGGGAACCCTGCGGCTGCGGGAGCACGGTTCGCCGGGCACGCACAACGGGCTGCGCTCGGTTACCGGCGCGATGGGCACGGGCGAGTATCCCCGCCTGCGACTGGGCATTGGGCCGGCGCGGGGCGCGGCGGAACGGTTCGTGCTGACGCCGTGGAAACAGAAGGAGTTGGAGGTCGTGGCCGGAGTTCTGGACCGCGCCGCCGACGCGCTGGAGATGATTCCGCGCGAGGGCATGGCCAAGGCGATGTCGGTCTACAACGCGCGGCCCGGCGCGGAGGCCGGCGGCTGAGGCCGGCGGCGAAGAGGAAATTGAATGGGAGCCAACATGCGGACTTATGAAGTGATGTTCATTCTCCGTCCGGACCTGCCGGAAGAGGAGAGCGAAAAGCTGATCTCCGGTCTGGAAGCGGCGGCGACGCAGGCGGGGGCGCAGTTGCGCCACACCGACCGGATGGGACGGCGGCGGCTGGCGTATCGGGTGCGCGGCTTCGCCGATGGCACTTATGTGCGCTTGGATTTGGAGGGCGGCGCCGAGCCGATCCATGAATTGCAGCACCGGCTGCACGTCACCGAGCCGGTGATCAAGTTCCTGGTGGTGCGCACCGACGAAATCGAGCGGCGCTTCCGCCGCGACCAGCGCCGCCGCGAACGCCGCGCCGCGCGCAAACCGGCGCCTGCCGCCGCTTCCGCCGGGAGCGAAGCGAGCAGCGCCGAATCCCTGCCTGCGGCCGAGGCGGCGGGCCCAGTTTCCGATGCCAGCTAGCGAGATTACGAGGTAAATACGATGGCCGATCCAGTCAAAGAAACCAAACACGAGGGCGGCGGCGAGAGCCGCGGCGAGGGCCGTCCAGAAGGACGGCGCCCGCACTCCGGACCGCGCGGCGGGGATTCCCGCGGCGGCAAGCGCCCCTATTTCCGCCGCCGCAAGGTCTGCAAATTCTGCGCGGAAAAAATCGACCGCATTGATTACAAGGACACGCGGCTGCTGCAACAGTTCGTGGCCGAGCGCGGCCGGATCATTCCCCGGCGCATCAGCGGCGCCTGCCCGCAGCACCAGCGGCGGCTGTGCCGGGCGATCAAGCAGGCGCGCAACATCGCGCTACTGCCCTTCGCGGCGGAGGTATAGCCCATGGCCATGGAAATCATCCTTAAAGACGACGTGGCCAAGCTGGGCCGCAAGGGCGATGTGGTGAAGGTGGCCGACGGCTTCGCCCGCAATTACCTATTGCCGCGCAAGTTGGCGATTGTGGCGACGCCGGGCAACCGCAACAATATCGAGCAGATGCGCGCGGCGGCCGGGCGCAAGCAGGAGCGCGACCGGGCTTCGGCCCAGGAACTGGCGGCGAAGTTGAACGCGCTGCAATTGGTCTTCGCCCGCCGCGCCGGAGAAAAGGACACCTTGTTCGGCTCGGTGACCTCGATGGATATCGGCGAGGAGCTGGCGCGGCAGGGTGTCGAGCTGGACCGGCGCAAGATCGCGCTGCCGGAGCCGATCAAGGCGTTGGGTACGGTCAAGGTGCCGGTACATTTGCAGCAGGGCGTCACGGCCGAGTTGCAGGTCGAGGTCAAACGGGAGGCTACGCCCGCCGAGGCGTAGTCGCGCGATTCGTCCGCCGCCGGTCCCACGGCGGCGGGCGTTGATCGGCGCGGCCCCCAGCCCCGCCCGCGGCGGGGCGTCCCGCACTCCCTAGAGCCGGCGCGGTCCCCGCGATACGATGGCAGTATGCAAAACGTCGCGGTGATCGGCGGTGGCACGATGGGCAATGGCATCGCCCACGTCCTGGCCAGGCATGGACTGGAGGTTACGCTCTGCGAAGTGAGCGAGCCCTTGCTGCAGCGCGCCCGCGGCGCCATTGAAAAGAACCTCCAGCGCGAGGTCAACGCCCAGAAGCTGGACGCCGAGGCGGCGCGGCTGGCGTTGGAGCGCATTCGTCCCACCACGCAACTGGCGGCCGCGGCGCAGGCGGAACTGGTGATCGAAGCCATCCCCGAACGCCGGGAGTTGAAAACCTCCCTGTTCGCGCAGCTGGACAGCTTGGCGCCGCCCGCGACGCTGTTCGCCAGCAATACCTCCTCGATCTCGATTACCGAATTGGCGGCCGCGACCAAGCGGCCGGAACAGTTCATCGGCATGCACTTCATGAACCCCGTGCCGGTGATGAGACTGGTGGAGGTAGTGCGGGGCGCGGCGACCTCCGACGCCACCGTGGCCGCGGTGCGGGATCTGGCGACGCGGCTGGACAAGACGCCGGTCGAGGCGCGCGACTTTCCCGGTTTCGTCTCCAATCGGGTGCTGATGCCGCTGATCAACGAGGCCATTTTTTGTGTCTTCGAGGGCGTGGCCGAACCCGAGGCGGTGGACACGGTGCTGAAGCTGGGCATGAACCATCCCATGGGCCCGCTGGCGCTGGCGGACTTTATCGGCCTGGACGTTTGCCTGGACATCATGGAAGTGCTGCTGCGCGGCTTCAACGACCCCAAGTACCGCCCCTGCCCGCTGCTGCGGCAGATGGTGGCGGCCGGCTGGCTGGGACGGAAAACGGGCCGTGGCTTCTACCACTACGCGCGCTGACGCGCCGCTTGCTTAGCGGAAGCCGGAAGCGTAAGCTGGTGCCGCGAGGTGAGGGGTGCGGTGGAGCGGTTCCGCGCGGGCCATGGCCGCGTTGCTCTGGCTAATGCTGGCGGCAGCGCCGGCGGCGGCGCAACAATCCCTGGTGGTGGTCAACCCGGATCTGGTGTACCTGCCGCAGGCCGGCGTGGCGCTGAACGCAGCGACCGGCAAGGTGCAGTGGCGGACGCCGCGTTATGGCGGCCAGGTGCTCAGCAACCGGCGCGGCCTGCTGATCGTTTCCTATCTGGCGGTCATTCACCGCGAACAAGACTCCAGTTTTTCTTGGCGCTGGACACGGTATTGCCGCCTGCGCGCGGCCAACGGCCGTCCGCGGTGGTGCGCCGACGCCTTGGACGCGCTGGGCGCCAAGCTGTCGGCCAGCGGCAAGCTGCTGTACATCCAGCAGCCGGAACACGTGGACCTCTACGATGCCCGCAGCGGCCGTCATCTCCATAGCCTGGGCAGCACGCCCGATGGAGAGATGGTCGCGCTGCCCGGCAACGGGGTCGCGGTGTTCACGGCGCAACCGCGGCGCAGCCGGCTGTGGGCATTTTCCCTGGCCATGAAGCGGGTGGTCGTCAAGCAGTTTGCCCGGATCATCTTTGCCTTTCATGGGCCGGGCGCCGGCGTGCTCTGGTATGCGCCGCAGGCCGGGCGGTTCATCAACCCGCTCGGCGCTGCCGCTCCGGCCCCTACGCCGGCGGCGGATCCAGGCAGCTTCCCAGATGCAGTCACCAACCGCTGGGGATTCGCCGTGAGCCAAGCGCGCGGGCGCCAACAGCGGATCAGTGGCGGCCAGTATGAAGGCGCGGTCTGGTCCCATGCCATGAAGGGCGACCCCACCTTGCGCTTGTTCGGGCGCTCCGTGATCGTTTGGCAGCGGGAACAGAAAGGCACGTTATTGACTCTATTCGGCCTAGCGCACGGGCGTCTGCGCTTTCGCCGCCGGCTGCCCGTGCGCGTAGTGGCCGCGATGATGGATCCTGGACCAGCGGCTGAGGCGCCGGGACTGGCGCTGTTTGCGCCCCGCGATCTATTGTGGCTGGACGGAGCGAGCGGCCAGGTGCGGTGGTGGCAACACGCCGGCGGCTATGAGCCCGCTGCGCTGACCGGCCCAGCGGTACTGGCCTGGGATGGCGGCCGGCTGGTGGCCTTCAGCCGCGCTAACGGGAACGTATTGTGGCGGGTGCGCTTCCGGCTGCGGGGCAAATCCCAGCATTAGCCCAACCGGTGAACACGGGTTTCTTGTTCCCGCGCGACGTGCGAAAATAGACCGATATCGTCATGCGTTGGATCCTCGTCGGCCTCGGCATTCTTACTTTTGTCCTGGCGGTAGTACTCGCCAAGGAAAGCCAGTGGTGGGTCGCCATACCGGACGGCATGTTCGGCATCGGCATTGCCTGGCTGGCCTGGGAAGACCTGCACGCCACGGCTCCAGGAGCCCCGGCGCTGCGCACCGCGCCCAGCGTGCCGGAGCCGGTAACGGAGCCGCCCACCCCAAGCCCAGCACTGGCCGCCTCGCCCGCAGCCCCCAAGCCGCGCGCCAGCGTGCCGTCCGCCAAGAAACACCGCAAGGGCCGCCGCTAACCCCGGCGCTGCGGCCGGCTGCCGCTCCCCGACGCTGCGGAACGGACCTCCGGAAGCCAGACCAGCGTGGTATATTCCTGGCCGGAGGAACTGCCTTGCGTGCACTTCGGCTTCTGTTCTCGGTCCTGGCGCTGACGGCCCTGCTGGCCCTCGGCGCTTCGGCTCAGTTGGTCAAGACCTATAAGCCCATCAAAGCGGGATGCTGCCTGCTCTTTCAGGCGCAGCATTTTACCCACGAGCTGACGGACTTCAACCAGCTTTCCCGTTACCATGCCGACGATCTGCGGCTCGAAGCGGCGCCGCCCGTGCCCGGTCGGGTCGTATTCCTGGGCGATTCGATCACCGACATCTGGCAACTAGCCAAGTATTTTCCCGGCAAGCCCTACGTCAACCGGGGCATTGATGGCCAGACCACCGCGCAAATGCTGGCGCGGATGTTCCCCGACGTCATTGACGTGCACCCCGCGGCGATGGTCTTTCTGGGCGGGACCAACGACATCGCCGGCAACACCGGGCCGCAGACGGCGCGGATGGTGGAACAAAACATTCAGGCCATCGCCGAGCTGGCGAAGCTGCACCACATCCGGGTGATCCTGTGTTCGCTGACGCCGGTGAGCAACTACGTCGGCATCGTGCAAACCACCGACCGGCCGCCGGCGGATATTTTGCGGCTCAATCGCTGGATCCAAAGCTACGCGCGCCGGACCGGGGCGGTGTATTGCGATTACTACCATGCCGTGGTGGACGCGCACGGCTATTTCCGCCGCGGCTATTCCATTGACGGCCTGCACCCGAACGCCAAGGGATTTGCCCTACTGGCGCCGGTGGCGGAACGGTGCATTCAAACAGCACTGCACGAATAGCCACTGATTACACAGGGAATGGCCAAGCGGCACGGGCGGTGGTGCAGAGCACGTGCGGTGGCCATTCCCGCCGTGTTGGCCGATTCTAATCTTACAAGTCTCTTTTTCTGTCAAATACCGGCATTCAGCGTCCATGGCAGCCGTCGGCGGGCCCGAGCGGCCGTGCTAGCCGGAACGAACACTCTGGGGCTTACTCCTGGCGTGCAACGGGCGCCAGCAGGTCGGGGCGGTTGCGGAGTGTTTTGGCGCGGGCAGCGTCACTGCGCCAACGGGCGATGGCGGCGTGGTCACCGCCGCGCAGCACCTCCGGCGTGCCCCAACCGCGGAATTCGGCCGGACGGGTGTAGTGGGGATAATCCAACAGGGTCTCCCGGCCGGCGCTCTCGGCAGCGCTGAAGGACTCATTCACGGCGGATTGCTCATGGCCGAGGACTCCCGGCTGGAGGCGGGCGATGACGTCCATGACGATGGCCGCCGCCAACTCGCCCCCGCTGAGGACGAAGTCGCCGATGGAGAGCTCTTCATCGGCCATAAACTCGGCGACGCGCTCATCCACGCCTTCATAGCGGCCACAGATGAGCACCAGCCGCTGGTAACCGGCAAAGCGGCGGGCGGCGGCCTGATCAAAGCGCCGGCCCTGAGCCGACAGCAAAATCACTGCATCCGCGGGGCCGTGGGGGCGGGCGGCATCGCCCAGCAGGTCATCCAGACAGGCGGCGATGGGCTCCGGTTTCATGACCATGCCTTCGCCGCCCCCGAATGGCCGGTCGTCGGTCGTGCGGTGTACGTCGGAGGCGTAGGCGCGAAGGTCATGGACGGCGACGGTGATGGCGCCGGAGCGGGCGGCGCGGGAAACCACGCCGAACTCCAGTGGGCCGTGGAAGAACTCGGGAAAAATGGTGAGGAGGTCGAAACGCACGCGGCTGGCTTTCTGATGGGCTGACGGCGGTCGAAATCTATTCCCCGGCCGCCGGAGGATCGGGCTGGTTCACCTCCGCCATGCCGGCGGGCAGGTCCATATCAATGCGGCGGGCGGTGAGGTCCACCCGGCGGAGATAGGCGGCGGCGAAGGGGATCAGGATTTCGCCGTCCGGACCGGCGACTTCCAACAGGGGCGCCGCACCCGGCAACTCCGTCCATCCGCTGACCTCGCCTAGGGCGCGGCCATGATCGTAGACGGCGCAGCCCCGCAAATCGCTGATGAAATACCGACCGGGAGCGGGAACGATGCGCTCGGCGCGAGGAATCCGGACCTCCGCGCCCACCCAGCGGCGCGCCGCGTCCATGTCGCGGATGCCGGCCAGCGCCAGCACCACGCGCCCCTGATGCGGCCAGGCACGCTCAAGCGGGAATGCCTCCGGGGCGCCCGTGAGCGGAAATAACACGACACGCTGGAGTTGGGAGAAGCGTTCGACGCTGTCGGTGAACAGTTCGGCCGCCATCTCGCCATGGCGGCCCTGGGGCTTGACGATGCGGGCCAGCACGACCCAATCGCCCTGCGTTGCGGCGGGTTCCAGCTGCTGCGGCATGGGCCGCCTAATCCTCTTCCAGGATCTCCAACTGGTGCGGCTCGGGTTGCTGGCGCGAGGCCGCGGCCAATACCTGGCGCAAGGCGCGCACCGTGCGGCCCTGGCGGCCGATGATGCGGCCCACGTCGTCCGGGGCCACGCGCATTTCCAGTACGGTCGTGCCTCCCTCCCGAACCGCGGCGACCTGCACCGCGGAGGGATCGGAGACGATCATCCGCGCCAGGGCCGCCATGAGTTCGCCCATGGCTTAGGCCTCGGCCGGCGCGGCCGGTTCCGCGGCCGCGGCGGGAGCAGCCTCGGCTGCCGCCACCGGGGCCGCGGCGGCGCGCTCGCCCTGGCGGCGCAGCAAATGCGCGACGGTAGCGGAAACTTGCGCGCCGCGGCTGACCCAATACTCCACGCGCTCGCGGTTGATCGCGATTTCCGCCGGACTGGGGGAAGGATTGTAGCGTCCCAAAATCTCCAGCGCTCGGCCGTCGCGCGCCGCACTCTTTTCCAAGACCACCAGCCGGTAATGGGGGTTCTTTTTCGCCCCCACCCGGGACAAACGAATCGCCAACATAGGTTCTCCTAGGCTTTTTCCTGCGGCAGCTTCATGTTCATCAACCGCTTGGCCATGAACGGCGAAGCGGCGACGGATTTGAACATCTTCCGCATTTGAATGTACTGCTTGAGCACTTGATTGACTTCCTGCACCGAGGTGCCGCTGCCGCGCGCGATGCGCTTGCGGCGGCTGCCGTTGATGAGCTGATGATGCAGCCGCTCCTTCTCGGTCATCGAGTTGATGATGGCCTCGACCTTGGTCAATTCCTTTTCGTCCACATCCGGCCGCGCCTGGCGCAGATTCTGGAAGGGCCCTACCTTGGGCATCATTTTCATCAGGCTGTCCAGGGGGCCCATTTTGCGGACCTGGCGCAACTGATCGCGGAAATCGGCCAGGCTGAAGCCATCGCCGCGAATCTTCTTGTCCAGCTCCGCCATCTTCTGGCGGTCCACGGTCTCCTCGGCGCGCTCAATCAGGCTGAGGATGTCGCCCATGCCGAGAATGCGGCCGACGATGCGATCGGGATGAAAGACCTCCAGCCCGTCGGGGCGCTCGCTGGTGCCCATGAACTTGATCGGCTGGCCGGTGATGCGGCGGATGGAAAGGGCGGCGCCACCGCGGGTATCGCCGTCCATCTTGGTCAGGACCACGCCGGTGATGCTGAGCTGACGGTGGAATTCGGCGGCGGAGTTGACGGCGTCCTGGCCGGTCATGGCGTCGGCGACAAACAGGATCTCGGCGGGGGCGAGTTCCTTTTTGAGCTGGCGCATCTCCGCCATCAGTTCTTCATCCAGGTGCAGGCGGCCGGCAGTGTCCACGATCAGCACGTCGCAGCCGGCATTGTAGGCGTCGCGCCGCGCTCCTTTGGCGAGCGCCCATACGGCGCCGCTGCCCGCCTTGGCGCCGGCGGCGGCCATGATGTCCTCGCCGGCGAAGATGGGCGTTTGCACATCCTTGGCAAGAATGGCCAACTGCTCGCGAGCGGCGGGACGGTAGACATCCACCGACACCAGCATGGGGCGATGGCCCCGTTTGCGCAGCAACAGGGCCAGCTTGGCACTGGTGGTGGTCTTGCCGGAACCCTGCAAGCCTGCCATCAGGACGATGGCCGGCGGCTGGGAGCTTTTGGCGTTGAAGCGGGCGGCGTCGCCACCGCCGAGGACCGCCAACAGCTCATCGCGGAGAATCTTGATGACCTGTTCCGCCGGGGACAGGGAGGCCATAACCTCTTGTCCCAGAGCCTTTTCCCGCACCGCCGCGACCATCTGATCCACGATTTGATGGTGGACGTCGGCCTCCAGCAATGCGATGCGGATCTCCCCGAGGGTCTCGGCCATGTTGGCCTCGGTGAGCTTGCCTTCGCCGCGTAAGTTCTTGAAAACGCGCTGGAGGCGATCGGAAAGGCTATCGAACATCCCTACTAGTTTAGCCGACCCGTGCGGCTAGGCGCTGCCGGCGGCGGCGCTGGCGGTGGGGAGGTTGATTTGCGGATACCAGGCCTCAATTCCCGCACTAGAAAGGCGGCGCTTGACGGCGGCACGGAGGGCGCGGAGGACATCCGCTTGAGCGCCGGGGAGGGTCCGCAACTGAAGTAGGTAATCCACCTCGTCCCCGCTGATGCGGTCAATGCCCGGCACGGCCACCTCCCCGAGGACGCGATCGTGAACCGCCGGCAACTGGCAGACCTCATCGCCGGCGGCACGCAGGGCGGCGATGACGCGGTCGCTATCCTCGCGGTAGTGCACGGCGACGCGCAGCACGGCGACATTCCAGTCGCGGGTCAGGTTGCTGACCACCTGAATGGCGCTGTTGGGAATGAAATGCAAGGTGCCGTCGGTATCCCGCAGGACGGTGCGGCGGAGCGTCAAGCGCTCGACCTTGCCCTGGACGGAGGCGGCTTTGATGGAATCGCCGACGCGGTATTGGTCGTCCAGCAAGATGAAAAATCCCGTGATCAGGTCCTTGACCAGCGTTTGCGCGCCGAAACCTATGGCCAAACCGGCGACGCCGGCGCCGGCCAGCAGCGGGCCGATGGCAATGCCCAACTGCTCCAGGATTTGGAACAGGGCGATGATGACGATGGCGGTGGTGAAGGCGCCGTCCAGCACCGCGACCAAGGTGTGGATCTGCTGCTCGCGGCCGCTGCCGTTGTGGCCGGCGGAACCGGCGGCCACGGTGGCGATACGGCGGCTCATCAGGCGCAGCATCCAGATCAGCAGGAGCGCGACGATGGCGATGATCAGCACCCGCAGCCCGTGGGCCCAGAGCCAGACGCCCAGCGATTGGCCGCCAAATCCGCGCAGGACTTGGCCGCTAGGCATCGCGCCTTGCGCCACGAGGGCCAGCATGAACTTGAGCATAGCAGCGGCGCGCCGGCTAGCGCCGTTCGCCGGGCTCGGGTTCCAGGCGGCCGGTGATGAGGCGTGCGCCGCGGGAGAAGTTGAGGTAGGACCAGCCCCATTCGAAGGCGACGACGAAGCGGTTGCGAAAGCCGATCAGATAGAGGATGTGGACGGTGGCCCAGATCCACCATCCCAGCACTCCGGAAAAGTGCAAGGGGCCGATCTCGGCGATCGCTGCGCCGCGGCCGATGGTGGCCAATTGGCCTTTGTCGCGGTAGGTGAAGGGGCGGAGGGAGCGGCCGAGGCTGGCGCGGCGGATATTGTCCGCGGCGGCCCTGCCTTGCTGCATCGCCACCGGCGCCAACCCCGGCAGGAGGCGGCCGCGGGCGTCATGGCAGGCGGCCAGGTCGCCGATGACAAAGACCTCGCAATGGCCCGGCAACGTCAGATCGGGATGGACCACGATCCGGCCGGCGCGGTCGAGTTCCGGCGCGGGATGGCCATGGACTTGGCGGCCCAAGGGCGAGGCGGCCACGCCGGCGGCCCAGAGAGCGGTGGCAGTGGGAATGCAATCCGGGGAAGAGGCGGCGCCGCGGATCCAGACTTGTTGCGGCTCGACGGCGGTGACCACGGCGCCGGTCCGGATCTCGACGCCCTTGGCCTGGAGTTCGGCGCCGGCTTTGGCGGCGAGATCGGGGGGAAACGCGGGCAGAATGCGGGGACCAGCCTCGACCAAGATGACACGGGCCTCGCGGGGATCAATGTGGCGGAAGTCGCGAACCATCACGTCGCGGGCGATTTCGGCAATAGCCCCGGCCAATTCGACTCCGGTAGGGCCGGCGCCGATGACCACGAAGGTCAGCAGCATCATGCGGCGGCCGGGGTCCGGCTCGCGTTCGGCGCGTTCGAAAGCGAGGAGGATGCGGCGGCGAATTTCCAGCGCGTCTTCCAATGATTTCAGGCTGGGTGCGAGCGGTTCCCACTCGGAATGGCCAAAATACTTGTGGCTGGAGCCCGCCGCCAGGATCAGGTAGTCATAGTCGAGAACGCCGTCACGGAGATGGACCTGACGGGCGTCGAGGTCCACTTGCGTGACCTCGGCCAACAGCACGCGGGTATTGTCTTGGCGGCGCAGGATGGCGCGGATGGGATAGGCGATGTCGCCGGGCGAGAGACCTGCGGTAGCGACCTGATAAAGCAGGGGTTGAAATAGATGGTGATTGCGGCGGTCCACCAGGGTGACCCGGGCGCGGGCGTGGCGCAGGCGCAGAGCGGCGTAGAGGCCCGCGAAGCCGGCGCCGATGATGAGCACGCGCGGGTCGTTGGCCGCCCCATACGGATCATCCCAGCGCGACCGGTCTTGGGCTACGGGGGCGGGGGAAGCGGGGGCGGGGGCGGGCATGGAACCTCGCATTCAGAAGCCATGCGGCAGGGCGGCGTGCAGCAACCAGAGCGCCAAGGCGGCCCACAAGCCGCTGGCTACATCGTCCAGCATGACTCCCCAGCCGCCGGGAAGGTGTTCCAGGCGACGGGCGGGAAAGGGCTTGAAGATATCGAAGATGCGAAACAGCGCGAAGCCGGCCAGCGCCAGAAGTCCGTTCTGGGGCGCGACCAGGAGAAATGTGAGGGTTTGGCCAGTGATTTCATCCCAAACCACGTTGCGCGGGTCGCCCACGCCCTCCAGGCGCTCGGCGGCGCCACAACAGACGCCGCCCAGCAACAGCGCGGCGGCGGTAAAGACGGCAACACCGGCCGGCGCCAAGGGATGCCACCACCAGAGCAGCGCCGTGACCAGCGAAGCCCAGGTGGCCGGAACCCAGGGAATGAAGCCAATGGGACCGCCGATGGCGCACAGATATTGGACTTGCTCGAGAATGCCGGCGTCGCGGGGATAGGGAGCGGCGGCGATACGGATGGATCGCTTCTCCGCCCGCGGCAACGCGGTGTTTGCCGGCGGCGCCGATGGCCCGGGAGGCGGCATGGCTCCATTTTACTGGCGGGCCGTTCAGAATGGCCGGCGCCGGCGCAGGCCGGGAATGCGGGCGTAGTCGCCATCAATGGCGACCCATTCGCCGCCCGCTTCGATCGCCGGCGCGACGAAACAGGCGGCGGCGATCAAGCTCTCGCGGACTTGGGCGCGGGCGGGGTGGCGGCACGGAGAATACTCGCCGCGATGGCGGCGCTCTCACCGGAGGCGGGCCGAGGGAGCACGCCGGCGGAATGCCGGCGCTCTCCGGGGCCTAGCGGCCAGGGCGGAGCGGCGGCCAGGCGGATTAGGGTTTGCGGGCGAGGGGACGGCGGAGGGGGATGAGGGCTTCACTGGGGCCGGATTGCGGGGCGCGGGTGAGCATTTCGCGCTGGACGAAATCCACGAAGGCTTGCATCTGGCGATGCATATCCTCTTCCCGCTGGCGCATGTGGTCCTGCAACGCCTCGATCTTTTGGCGCAGGTCCAACACCACTTCGACCCCAGCGAGGTTGACGCCCATATCGCGGGTAAGGACCAGGATCATCTCCAGGCGCTTGAGATCCTCGTCGGTATAGAGGCGGGTGTTGCCCTCGGTGCGGGAGGGCTTGAGCAAGCCTTCGCGCTCATACAAGCGGAGGGTCTGCGGATGCACGCCGTACTGCTCGGCAACGGCGGAGATCATGTAGGCGCCGCGGCCCCGCTTTCTCATCGCGCCCCCTCGGCGCCGGCGCTGAGAATTTGGGCGCGCACGTCCTCGGGGTGGAGGCGCTCGAATTCGCGCAGCAACTCGCGGGCGCGCTCATCGGTAACCTTGGGAACCTGCACCTGCACCTCGACATACTGATCGCCGCGGACGCCGGCATGCTGGCTGCTGGCCACGCCGCGCTCGGCCAGGCGCAGGCGCTGGCCGTTTTGCGTGCCGGCAGGCAGCTTCAACAGCGCGCGGCCGTCAATGGTGGGCACGGCGATCGTGGCGCCCAAGGCGGCTTCGGTCAGCGTGACGGGCACTTGGATATGGATGTCGTTCCCGCGGCGGTGGAAGAGCGGATGCGGCTGGATGTGGATGACGAGGTACAAGTCGCCGGGGCCGTTCGGACCCCAGTTGCCCTTGCCGGGAATGCGCAGGCGGGCGCCTTCGCGCGTGCCGGGACGGATGCGGGTTTCCAGCGTTTCGCTGACCGGCACCCGGCCCTCGCCGTGGCAGCGCGGACAGACGGCGCCGGCCTTGCCGCTGCCGCCGCAACTGGCGCAGCGGAGATTGAACTTCATGCCGCCGGCGCTTTGCGTCACTTGGCCTTTGCCGCCGCATTCCGGGCAGACTCCACGGCCGGCGCCGACGCCGCTGCCGCCGCATTGCGGGCACTTGTCCTGGCGGGTGATGGGCAGGCGGACCACACCGCCACGGATGGCGTCCCAAAAGCCGATGGTGGCCTGGAACTCGAGATCGCTGGCGGCGATTTCCGGCTCCTCGGCCTGGCCGCGGAAGAGGGTAGAGAAGATGTCGCGGAAACTGGCGCCCCCGCGGCGGCCGCCGCCGGCGGCGGCGGGGTCGAAATCGAAACCGCCAAAATCGAAGCCGGGCGGAGGACGGCGCCCCTGTCCGCCGGGGCTGGGCGGGGGCTCGAAGCCGGCGGCGCCTTGCTGAAACGCCTGATCGGAATAGAAACCGACGCGATCGAAGAACTCGCGCTTCTTGGGGTCGCCGAGCACGTCATAGGCTTCCTGCACGTCCTTGAAGCGTTCCTCGGCGGCTTTGTTGTTGGGGTTGACGTCGGGATGCAGCTTGCGGGCGAGGCGGCGGTAGGCCTTACGGATCTCCTCGGCGCCAGCATCACGCTTGACGCCGAGGACGGCGTAATAGTCTTTGGCGGCGATCGCCATGCGAGTTCAGTGTACAGGCGGCGAAGCAGGCGCGCGCGCCTGCCCGCCGCCGGATCCCCGGCTGCTGCCCGCGGCAGCGCTATTTCTTCTCGTTGTCCACGTCCACGTATTCGGCGTCAATGACGTCGCCCTTGGCCTGGCCGTTGCCTTCCGGAGGCGGCGCGGCCTGGCCCGCATCGGCGCCGGGCGCGGCCCCGGCCGCGCCCGGAGGCGGACCCGATTGGCGGTACATGGCCTCGGCCAATTTGTGGGTGGCGCTGGTGAGCTTGTCCCGGGCCGCGGTCATGGCCGCGACGTCGTTCTTTTCCAACGCCTGCCGGGCCTCGGCCAAGGCTTCGTCAATGGCGCGGGCGTCGTCGGCGGAAATCTTCTCGCGATTTTCCTTCAACAGCTTGTCGGAGTTATAGACCAGGCTGTCGAGCTGGTTTTTGGCCTCCACCGAGTCGCGCTGCTGTTTGTCCTCGGCCTCGTGCGCCTTGGCGTCCTGGGTCATGCGCTCGACCTCTTCCTTGGACAGGCCGCTGGAGCTGGTGATGGTGATTTTCTGCTCCTTGCCGGTACCCTTGTCCAGCGCGCTGACATTGACCATGCCGTTGGCGTCAATGTCAAACGTCACTTCGATCTGCGGCAGGCCGCGCGGCGCGGGCGGCAGCCCGTCGAGATGGAAGCGGCCCAAGGTGCGATTCTGCGCCGCCATGGCGCGTTCGCCTTGGAGCACATGCACCTCGACCGAGGTCTGATTGTCGCTGGCGGTCGAGAAGATCTCGCTTTTGCGCGTCGGGATGGTGGTGTTGCGGTCAATCAGCTTGGTGAACACGCCGCCCATGGTTTCAATGCCCAGGGAGAGCGGGGTCACGTCGAGCAGCAGCAGGTCCTTGACCTCGCCGGCGAGCACGCCGGCTTGCACCGCCGCGCCCACGGCCACCACCTCGTCGGGGTTGACGCTGCGGTTGGGTTCCCGGCCGAACAAATCCTTGACGATCTGCTGCACGCGGGGAATTCGCGTGCTGCCGCCGACCAGGACGACTTCATGAATCTTGTCGGCGCCGACGCCGGCGTCCTGCAAAGCCTGCTTGCAAGGGCCGACGGTGCGCTGCAAAATGTCCTCCACCATGCGCTCGAACTGGGCGCGGCCGAGCTTTTTCAGCAGATGCTTGGGTCCGTTGGCGTCGGCGGTGATGAAGGGCAGGTTGATCTCGGTTTCCACCGTCGTGGAGAGCTCCATCTTGGCTTTTTCGGCGGCATCCTTGAGGCGCTGCAAGGCCATCTCGTTGCCGCGGGAGCGGAGGTCAATGCCTTCTTCCTTTTTGAACTCATCCACCAGCCAATCCACCAGGCGCTGGTCAATGTTGTCGCCGCCGAGGTGGGTATCGCCGTTGGTGGATTTGACTTCGACCACGCCCTCGCCGACTTCCAGGATGGAGATGTCGAAGGTGCCGCCGCCGAAGTCATAGACGGCGATGGTCTGGTCCTTCTTCTTGTCTAGGCCGTAGGCCAAGGCGGCGGCCGTCGGCTCATTGACGATCCGCTTGACGTCCAATCCGGCGATTCTGCCCGCGTCCTTCGTGGCCTGGCGCTGGGCGTCGTTGAAGTAAGCGGGAACGGTGATCACCGCGTCGGTGACCTTCTCGCCGAGATAATCCTCGGCGGCTTGTTTCAGTTTTTGCAGGATGAAGGCGCTGATCTCGGGCGGGGTGTATTTCTTGCCGCCGGCGACGACCACGACGTGATCCCCGGCCTGCTCGACCTTGTAGGGGACCATTTTCATCTCCTCATTGACCTCGTTGTAGCGGCGGCCCATGAAGCGCTTGATGGAGTAAACGGTGTTCTCCGGATTGGTAATGGCTTGGCGCTTGGCGACTTGGCCGACGAGGCGTTCTCCGGCCTTGGTGAAGGCCACGACCGAGGGGGTGGTGCGCCCGCCTTCGGAGTTGGGCAGAACCTTGGGCTCGCCGTTTTCCATCACCGCCACAACGCTGTTGGTGGTGCCGAGATCAATGCCGATGATTTTGCTCATAGGAGTTCACCCTGACGGGTACGCTACCTTTATGCTTCATTGAGCGTTCCTTTGTCAAGGAAAATATGAGCGAGCATTTGTCAATTCTGATCCAGACCCGTAGGCGATTCCAGCGTTTTTGTGATGTACAAACGCATATAGACGCATAAACTAGCCATCATGAACCTATTGACGCCACGGCAGGCGGCAGCCCAGTTGGGGGTGTCCTATCCCGCAGTCAAGCAATGGATTTATCGGGGCCAACTGCGGGCGGTGAAAACGCCCGGAGGCCATTACCGCATTGCGCCGGCGGAGCTGGAGCGTTGGGGCGCGGAACGAGGCCAGACGGCGGGCATGAGGGTGCAGGTGAGCGGGCGCAACCAACTGCGGGGCGTGATCACGGGAATTCGGCGCGATGGGCTGCTGGCGGCGGTAACCCTGGCGATCGGGGACCAGAAAATTCAGGCGGTGATTACCACCGAGGCCGTGGACGCGCTGGGGCTGATCGACGGCATGACGGCAACGGCGCTGATTAAAGCGACGGAAGTGATGGTGATGCGATGAATGGGCGGTGCGAAAGGCGTCGCGGGGAATGGCGGCACCGGGACCTCGGCTCTTCGTCAGGGCGTTTTGGAACGGCGGCGCTTGTGCCGCCACCACCCCGAAGCACCCGTTCGAGTTCCCCATCGCGCGGCCTTGTTTTTGGCGGCCGCGGTTGGGCGGGACATGCCCGCGTGGCTGCCGCTGCCGTTGCGGCCTGTGGTTTGGCGCTCCTGGGCCCACGGCCGGCTCGCGCCGCTTCCCGGGTCCCGCCCAATATGGCGGCGCCGGGGTTGCTCGGGACGGCGGCGCCGCGCGGGGCGAGAGGGAGGACGGTCGTGGTGGGACGGGCGGCGACGCTGACCGTGCCGTTCGACCGGCTGGCGGGGAAGCTGCCGGGATGGCGATTCCGGCAGCAAAGCGCGGGCAGCCGATTTCTGCTGCGCAAGCTGCTCAGCCTGCACGCCCGGTTCGATCTGCTGGCGGTGGCGGACGCGGGATTGTTCGCGGCGCATGAGCGGCGAATCGGCTGGTGGCTGGAGTTCGCCGGCAACCAACTGGTGCTGGCGTATACGCCGCGGTCGCGGTATGCCGGGCAGCTCAACGCGGAAAACTGGCCCCAGATCTTGCTCCGGCCGGGGGTACGATTCGGCTACGCCGATCCCAATCTCGATCCGGAGGGCTATAACGCTTTGCTGGCGTGGAAGCTGACGGCGCGGCTCGACCACCAGCCCGGGTTATACCGGCGGCTGCGGACGGCGCCCGGCGGGGTGGAGCGGCCGCAGTCGGTGGCATTGCTGGCGCTGCTGGAAGCTGGGGAGATTGATTACGCCTGGGAATACCGGTCGGTGGCGCGGCAGCACGGATTGGAATACGTGCGACTGCCGGCGGCGGTCAATTTGGGCTCGGCGCAAGATGCGGCGGCATACGCGCGGGCGAGCGTGCGGGTGGCGGGGAAGGCGCCGGGGGAGACGGTGCGGCAGCGGGGACGGCCGATCCGCTATGCCATCACGATTCCCGCGACCGCGCGGGACATCCCCGGGGCGCTGGCCTTCCTACGACAGCTGGCTTCGCCCGCGGGACTTGCGGTACTGGCGGCAAGCGACCAAACCGCATTGCACCCGCCCTGCCGGGGCGGGGCTTTGGCACGCGCGCCGCGGGGCGTGCGGCGATGGCTGCGGCAATGGCCCCGATGCCGGTAAGCGCGCCGGGACCAGCGCCGGCAAGCGCGGCCCCCGCCTGGCCGGCGCGGCGGACCGCGTCCACGGCGGGATTGCCGCTGCGCTGGATGGTTCTGCCGGCGGCGATTCTGGTGCTGTATTTGGCCTTTCCGGTGCTGCGCCTGCTGTGGGCCGGAGCGCCAGGATTGGCAGGGGCTTTGCTGGCGCCGGCGGTGCAACGGTCGTTGCTGATCACGCTGCTGACCGCCGCGGCGGCGACGGGGATGGGGCTGCTGCTGGCCACGCCCCTGGGATACCTGTTGGCGCGGCGGCGGTTTTGGGGACAGCGGGCGCTGCGGGCGTTCCTGGACCTGCCGCTAGTGATCCCCCATCCGGTGGTCGGCATCGCGCTATTGCTCGTCTTCGCGCGGGAGACCTTGGCGGGACGGGCGCTGGCAGTTGTGCGGCTGCACTTGGTGGGCACGGCGGCGGGCATTACCGCGGCGATGGTGTTCGTGGCCTGCCCCTATCTGATCCATGCTTGCCGCGACGGGTTCCTGGCGGTGGATCCGCGGCACGAACAGCTGGCGCGGACGCTGGGACGGCGGCCGGGAGCGGTGTTTTGGCGCGTCAGCTTGCCGCTCGCGCGGGGACCCATCGTCAGCGGGGCGGTGATGATGTTCGCCCGCGCGGTCAGCGAATTCGGAGCGCTGATCATCCTGGCCTACAACCCGCGCGTGATCTCCATTTTGCTGTATGACCGCTTCGCCACCTACGGCTTGGGCGCGGCGCTGCCGGTGGCGGCGCTGGCGCTGGTGGTCGGGTTTGGTTTGCTGTGGGCGCTCAGCGGCCTGGAGGCGCGGCGCGGGAGTTGAGATGCCGGCCGGCCGCCGCCTAATGAGAGATGGCCAGGTGGAGGTGGCTGAGGAGGGTCCAGTTGGCGCGCTGGTAGGCGATCTTGTATTCCTGATAGGAAATGTAGGAACTGAGCAGGCTGTCTTGGGCTTGCGCCATCTGCAGTTGGGCTTGCAACAACTCGAAGATCGTCGTGGTGCCGAGCAGGTAGGCTTGCTGTTGGGCGGCGACGTTCTTTTTTGAGAGCGAAAGGGCAATCTTGGCGGAGTTGACCTGCTTGACGGCCATGCTCAATTGGGTATCCGCCAGGCGCACGTCTTGGATAACCTGCTGCCGCTCCTGGCGAATGCTGTAGCGGTCATGGGCGACGGAAACCAGGTTGTTGGTCAGGCGGGCCTCATTGGCGCTGTTGCCGATGGGCAGCGTGAACTGGAGGTTGAAGCCGTAGGTGGGATAGCTGAAACCGAATAACTGGCGGAACGAGTTCATCAGGCCGCCGGGAACGAACTGGCCTGAGGTGCCCAGGCTGCTGGTGACCGGGATCTGATCGCCGCCCAGTCCGGAAGCGCCGTACGAACCGGTGAGGTTGAGCTGGGGCAGGAGGGCGTTATGAGCCATCTGCACGCCCATTTGGTCGGAGACCGCCTGGCGGCGCAGGGCAATCAATTCCGGGCGGCGGCGCAGGGCGAGGGCGACGGCCTGGCTGACCGGCATCGGCGGCGGCGTCACGGGCAGCTCGGCGGGGTTCTCCTCCAATACCACCGGCATGCTGCGCGTCACCGGGTTTAGGTCGGCGCCGATGATGCGGCGCAACAGGACCAGCTGCTGCTGGTAGCGGGATTGGGCCTGCACCAGGCTTACTTTGTCGGCGGCGACTTGGGATTCGTCTTGGTAGATCGAGCCGGGCGCCAGGGCTCCCAATTTTAGCGCCAGGGCATCGTGCTGGTAGGATTTCTCGGCCAACGCCAGGGCCTGCTCCTGCACCGTGATTTCATCGCGAGCGAGCACGGTGGCCCAGTATTGATCGGCATCGGTAACCAGTTCGTTGGCGACGGTGGCGTCGGTCTGGTCAGTGGTGACCATGTAACCGATCTGGGCTTGTTCCAGAGGCGTGCGGTATTGAATGTTGCCGCGGTTTTCCAGCAGCGGCATCGTAAGGCTGAAGTTGAGGCCCGTGGCGATGCTCGGATTCAAGAAGCTGAAAGCGTTGTTGGTGGACTGGCGATTGGAACTAAAGCCGACGGTGAAATCCTGGCCAGTCGACAGAGCTTGGCTATAGCCGATATTGCCGTTCTGCGAGAGATTGCTCAGGGTTTGGGCGCCACTGATTTGGGAGGATTGGGGCGTGACATCGCGGGTGGCGCCGAACCCCATGGTGAAGGTGGGATCGAATGGCGAACGTGCGCTAAGGATGCCAGCCTCGGCGGAATACATGCTCAGCTTGTCAATGTGGATACTAGTGTCATTCAACAGGGCCAGGCGGAGAAACGCCTTGAGACGAAGCTGGAGCTTGCCACCGGAGATGTAGGACTTCAGACTCTGGACCGGCTGAATGCGCGGAGCGGGCGCATGGAAATGGTGAACCCACTGGCACTGGGCCGCTGGGGCCAGACAAAAGAGGGCCGACGAAAGGATCAGCAGGCTGCCGAAGACTCGGTGTCGCATATCGAGGAAAGACTCTGGGCCGCCGCGGGCGACCGGCCGAACAGCTATTCGTAGCGCAGGGCTTCGATGGGGTCAATCCGTGAAGCCTTGCGAGCGGGATAAATGCCAAAAATCACGCCGACCGCCACGGAAACGCCGAAGGCCACCACGATGGAGCCGGTAGTGACGATGGTGGTCCAGGCCGCCGCCTTGGCAATGGTCCAGGACAACAGATAACCGAAAACAATTCCCAAAACACCGCCGGAGAGCGAAATCAGCACCGACTCGGTGAGGAACTGCCGCATGATGTCGCCGCGGCGGGCGCCAATGGCGCGGCGGACGCCGATCTCGCGCGTCCGTTCCAGCACCGTGGCCAAGACGATGTTCATGATGCCGATGCCGCCGACCAGCAAGGAAATGCCGGCGATGGCCACCATGACGAAAGTGAAGATGCGCTGGGTTTGCTGCTCCTGCGCCAGCAGGTCGGCGGGTACCAGCACATGATAGTCGTGCTCGCCATGGTGGGTCGAGGTAAGGATGGCGTTGACGACCTTGGCGGTCTCGACGCTGCTGACGCCGGGCTGCAAGCGGATATCCACGCCATCCAACTGATCCTTCAGCTGCATGCTTTGGTCGTAAAAGCGATAGTCGAAGGTATTCAGGGGAATGTAGACGACATTGTTCACGCCGGGAGCCGAGGAGCCCGCGCCGCCGGCGGCGGAGGCGGACAATTCCTGGCCGAGCACGCCGATGACGCGCAGCCAGGTGCTGTCAATCTTGATGTATTTCCCGACTGCCCGGCCGTAGCCAAGCAGGCTGACCTTGGCGGACTCGCCGAGCACGCAGACGGGCGCGCTGGCGGCGTTATCCAGGGCATCGAAGAAGCGTCCCTCGCGCGGCACCAGATCGTGAATCTTCTGATAGGAGGGCAGAACACCGTACAGCGTGGGAACCTGCCCCGTGGCTTGCGGCAAGGTTGCAGAGGGGGTCAGGTCGCGGCGGGGCGAAAGGGCTTGGATGCCGGCGACGTTCGCCTCAATGATGCGCACGTCGCGCATGGTCAGGCCGGGGGATATCTGCCGGCGCTGCTGCATCGCCTGCTGGCTGGTGGCGGGGATGGATTGGATCAGGAGGTTGCGCACCCCGAGGCGCTCAATGAACGCCAGGGACTGCTGTTTGGCGCCCGCGCCGATGGCGAGCATGCCGATGACCGCGCCAACGCCGAAGATCATGCCCAGAGCGGTGAGCAGCGTCCGGGTCTTCTGCGAGCGCAGATTGGCGGCGGCCAGCACCCAATCGGCAAGATAGCGGCGCCAGATGGGCTCACGGCGGCGCGGACGGGCAGGCGGCGGCAGCGCGGTCAGGGAACTCAACGGCGGAAACCTCTCTGGCGGCGGGCGGCCATCGGCCTCGCAGCCCGGCTGGAAGCGGAACAGCGACGGGAAGCGGCTAGGAGCAACGCGCGGTGTTCGGTGCTTGCGGCCGCCGAGCGGCGCCGACCAGCGCTGCCGGAAAGGCTGATCGCCGCGCTCACGGGCGGCCTCCGCGCGCGCCGCTAATGGCTTGCATGGCGCTGGCCGGTTTCTTTTTGGCCGTGCCGGAACCGCCGTTCTGCTCCGGGTTGGCCAACGCGATGACATCACCGACATGCACGCCGGAGAGCACCACCTTGCTCTCGCTTTCCCGCAAGATCGTCACGTTATGGCGGACGAAGCCGTTGCTGGTTTTGAGATAGACGTAATCGCTGCCCGGCGCATGCTGTTGCGCCGGCGCGAACGGCAAACCAGGGCGGCCAGCGCCAACATGCATGGGGCCATGGAACCGGGCGTTCTTGCCGCCCGCTCCGGCGGCGCCAGGCTTGAATCCGCCGCGCTTGGCGAAAAAGGACTTGGCCCCCGCCGCGCCCGGCTTGAATCCCCCGCGCGGAGTGGAGAAGGCCTGGGCACCGCCGCCGGGATGAAATCCGCCGCCGGCAGCGCCGGGGAAATGGAACTTGCCATGCGCACCGGGCTTACCGCCCCGACCGGGGGCGGTGGCAAAGCCGCCGCCTTGCACATGAAACACGGCTTGTGCCGGCACCCAGAGGACGTTGTGCAGCACGGCGGTGGTGACAATCACCTTGGCGGTCATGCCGGCGTGCAGTTGCGGCGAATTCCCGAGCAGTTGAATGGCCGCATCCACATGGCGATCCCATGGGGGACCACTCATGCCGCCGAGGTACATCATGCGCCCGCGAAAGACTCGGCCGGGCAGGCCGACGAACTGGATACGAGCGGGCTGGCCGGGACGGAGATGGCCGACATCCAGGTCATTGATGGTGGCCATGACCTGCCAATGCTGGGTATCAGGGATCTCGGCGATCATCATGCCGGGATGAGGAGTGTCGCCCACTTGCCAATCGGGAAGCGGCATGCCCTGGAAAAACATCCGCTCCATGGTGTTGGGCATGATCTGCATGTAGCCGCCTTGTTTCGCGCGCAGGGTCATGGCCGCGATGTTGCGGCGGGCGATCTGTGCCTGCACGCTGGCGGCGCGGACGGCGGCTTGCTGGATCGCGATGGTGGCCTGATCGGTGGATTGCTGGCTGCCGAAGTTGTGCTCGAGCTGGGCGAGAGTGGCCTTCGCGGTACCGAGCGCTAGCACATTGGTTTCGGCGTCAATTTTGGCCAGGATCGGATCCTGCTGCACGGTCAATGCCGCCTTGCGGACATTGTCCTTGGCGGCGACGATGGCGTAATGGTCTTCCTGTTCGGTGGCGGCGGCGTTGGCCTTGGCCTCAATGACGTTCTGCTGGGCGATGGCGAGGCTATTTTCGGCCACCTCCAGGTTGTATTGCTGCTGGGAGGTGTCGAAAGCGACGACGACTTCGCCGGGCTTGACCAAAGTGCCCGGGGGCAGGAGTGTAGTGATGCTCAACTGGCCGCCGGCGACATGGGGCGCGGTCAATTCCTCGGTGCGGCTGCCCTGGAGCGGCCCGTGGGCGTACACCCTCATGGTCACGGTGCCGCGCCGCACCCGCGCGGTGGGAATGATGGAGGCGGCGGGATTGGTGATCTGGTTGTAGCCCCATTCCGCCAGCCAAGCCAATCCCGCGAGCACGGCCAACACGACGACGCCCTTGACCACCAGCGGCAGCCAATGGCGGCGGCGGTGCACCGGCGGGGGTAAGGCGGTTTGGGGGGCGAGGACGGCCATCAGTATCAGTTAGCTAGCGGCCGCCCGAGGAATGGGCGGCGTGGTGATTGGGGTTGACCAAAGCAACGCTGACGCCGGAAGGGATACCGCTCACGGCGATATAGCCGGGATTGCGGGCCAGCACCTTGACGACATGCGGCTGAAAGCCACCGCCGCTTTGCACATACACGACCGGCTTGGTGTTGAGTGTAAATAGCGCCTGGGCGGGAATGCTGACGGCGTTGGGGATTTCCTTGACGACGATATCCAGCGAGCCATTCATGCCGGGGCGCAAAGCGGGATTGAAAGCGACGGGTTCGCCCCAGGCGTGGAAGTTTCGTTTTGGCGGCCAGCCACCGCTGAAGTCCACCTCGGTAAGCTGCGAAAGTGCGATCAGCCGGCCCGGGATGGCATGTTCCGGCAGTGCATCCACATGAATGCGCACCGGCTGGCCGACCACGACGCGGCCCCGATCCAATTCCTTCAACTGGCCTTCCATCGCGATGCTGTGCAGATCGGGGATTTGGGCGATGACCGCGCCGGGCCAGACCGAATCGCCGACCTGAAATGGCTGTTCATTCATCCAGCCCCCGGAGCGATTCATCATCAGGGTGACGATGCCCGCACTAGGGGTCCGCAACACCATGTGGGAAAGATAGGTTCGGTCCAGATCCGTAAGGAAGGCGGCCTGCGCCAACAAACGCTTGGCGCCGGCGATTTTGGCGGCGTTGGAGGTGGCATCCAGGTGCGTCTTCGCCTCCTGGACCTTCAACTGTTCTCGCGCCGTCTGGAGAGCGATCTTGGCCTCCTCGCCCTGGATCTGGCCCAGAATGGAATCCTTGATGACGGTCAGCTTGGCGGTCTGCACCGCGGCGCGGTCTTCGGCCTCGGTTAGCTGATCGGTTTGGGCGGTGATCTTGGCTTGGGCTTCCGTTTGGCGCACGGTCGCGGCGGCTTGCTCCTGCGCCGCCAGCTTGGCCTTGAAATCGGCCCGGGTGCTGCTGGCGTCAAAACGGACGATAGGGTCGCCGGGTTTGACGCGGCTACCCGGCGGCGCCAGCCAGGTAATGGTCAATCCGGGGACCCGGGGAGCCGCCAAATTGACCGACTTGCGCGCCACCAAGGCGCCGTGCGCTGTCACGGTGACCAGAAACCGGCCCTCGCGGGTGACGGCGGTGGGAATCTTGCGGCTGGCGGCCCGCGCGGTACGGGGCAAGGCCACGGCAACAAGAACCATAACCGCCGCCGTGGCGGCGGCGATGGCCAGCCAACGGGAGCGCTTGCGCGCCGGGGAGATCATGCCGCCGAACCTCCTGGTGGCAGCACCAGCACCCGATCGCCCGCTTTCAGCCCGTGGATAATGACGATGTTGGTGGCGTCAAATTCGCCTAACTGCACCGTCCGCTGGCGGTGGCTGCCATCCGGCAGCACCTGAATGACGTAGGCCGCGCCCTGGCGAAAATGCACCGCGCCCCGCGGGACCAGCAAGCGGCGCTCTCCCGTTTGCACGATGATGTCCACGGCGGCGGAGAGATCCGGCAGAATGCGCGGGTCGGCCTTGTCCATTTTGAAGCGTGCGGCGAAGCTCCGCACCGGACTGCCCATGGCCGCGGTCGCCACCGGATCCACGGTCATCAGGTGGGCGGTGAACTTGGCGTGGGGATACGCGTCGAGGTACACATTGGCCGCCATGCGCGGCGTCAACACCGCGCCGTCCGCTTCGCTGACCTCGGCCTTGACCTCCATCCGGGTGGGATCGAAGATCTCTAGCAACGGATGACGGCCGTAGAGCGTGTCGCCCACTTGCGCCGGGGCGAAGGTTCCGTTGTTCCAGGAGGGCAACAGCGCAACCATGCCGGATAAAGGCGCCTGCATGGTCATCTTGCTGACCGCATCGCGGTTCCGTTGCCATTCTTCTTTTTGCTGGTCGGCCTGCAATTGCAAAATCCTAAGCGCCGCGACGTTGGCTACTTCCTGGTCGTGATTGGAGACTTTGAGGCTGGCGATCTGGGCTTTGGCATCATTGACGCTGACCTGGTCAATCTCCGCCTGGATGTGGCTGAGCACGGGCGCCTTGCGCAATTCCAAGCGCGCTGTTCCTAGCGCCGCCTGGGCGGCCTGGAAATTGGAGTCCAAGGTGGCGGTGGCGCTGGCGTTCTGGGCGACCTTGTCCTCGGCTTGGCGCTGGAGGTTTTCGTATTGCGCCAAGGCGTTGCGTTCCGCCAACAGCTCCGCGGTGCTATCGAAGCGCGCCAGAACCTGCCCTTTTTGCACTTTGGCGCCGCTGTTGACGAGATAGGTGAGAGTCAGGGCGCCGCCGGGACCCGGGAAGTGGGGTACGCGGATGGTCAGCGAGTGCAACGCTTCCGTAGTGCCCGTCACGCGCAACTTGCGCACCAGCCGCCCCATCTTTGCGGTGGCGATGTAGCTGCTGGCGCCAGAAGGCTGCGCGGGCGCCTGAGCCCGAACCGAGACGGCGCCCCGGCTGGCGGCCCATGCCAGCCCGAGAATCAACAGCAGGCTCGCCCCCCAAAATGTCCAACGGCGCAACACAAAGCTCCCTCTAGCGTAAGAACGTATTGCCAACGAAAAAGCTACAGCAAAAATGGCGCCGACCGGCAAACGCCGGCCTCTACGGCATTAAACGGCGCTAAACCAGATCGCGCGGAAGCGCGACGTTAAGATGCAACGGCGAACTGACGCCCACGAGATGTACGCTGCAACACACCGCGCGCCATTGCTCCCGCCAGTTGATTGTAGCGGAATTGACCGCACCGGATGCGGGGTTGCAGCGCAGCCCCGCGATCGCGCGCGGGAGCGAGCTTACGCCCGCCGCCGATGCTGGTGGTTGGACAGGAGCCGCCGCAGGGAGCGTGCGTTGCGCACGGCACAGCCCCGCGAATCGTTATTGAAATACGCGTAGACGGCGCGGCCCGCCGCGCGCTGTTGCGACAGCACCTTGGCCCAATGCCGCAGTTCCGCCGGCGTGAAACCGCCATCGCGCGCACGGCCGGCGTGGAGACGCAGATAGACGAAGGAGGCGGTGGCGACGAGCGGCGGCGGGGGCAGGCCGGGATGGACGGCCCAGCACAAAGCCGCGCCGCGCCGTTGCAGCGCTGCGTAGACGGGCGGCGTGAACCATGCGGCATGGCGGAACTCGAAGGCAAAGTGATAGCCCGTGGGCAGAGCCGGCAAAAACACCTCCAGCCGGTCGAGATGCACGCCCCAGGACGAGGGAAATTGGAACAGCACCGGGCCCAACTTTGGGCCCAACTGCCGCGCGCGTTGCAGAAACGTCCGCAACGCTGGGGCGGCGCCGCGCAGATGGAGCATGTGGGTGATATAACGACTGGCCTTGACGGCGAACTTGAATCCAGGCGGCGTGCCCGCGGCCCAGCGGCGGAAAGTCGCCGCGCTGGGCAGGCGGTAGAAGAGACTGTTCAGTTCGACGGTGTCGAACCGCTGAGCGTAAAACTCCAGTTCCTGCTTCACCGGCCAGCGCGGAGCATAGAACACCCCGCCCCGCCAATGGGGGTACGAAAAACCGGAACAACCGATGCGTGGCTCCGGAGGGGACATCGGCCAGCCCTTCTCTCGGCGCCGGCGGCGCAGCCGTTCGGATCTGAATGGCCCAGCTGCGGCGGCCGGCAACGCAGGCGCGCCCGGATCCCGGGCATCTCCACGTTTCCGCCGTTGCCGTTAAGGTAGAGTCGCCGGCGGCCGAAATTGGCTTCCCGCGCCGGTCCGGCGCCAGCCCGGCCGCCTCCCAGCGAACTTCAGTCCAGCCCCAGGCTGGACCAAAGCGCATCCACGCGCCGGCGGGTTTGCGAGTCCATGCGAATGAACTTTGGCCAGGGCCGCTGGAAGCCTTCGCTGGGCCATTTTCGGGTGGCATCCACGCCCATCTTGGAACCGAAGTTGGGCAAGCGGGAGGCATGATCGAGCGCGTCCACGGGACCCAGGGTGAACTGGATGTCACGCTCGGGATCCACGTTGTTGAAGGCATGCAACGCCACTTGCGCCGGATCCCGCACATCCACGGTTTCATCCACCACGACGACGCATTTGGTGAACATGGCCTGGCCCAGGCTCCAAATACCGTTCATGATTTTGCGCGCATGGCCGGGGTAGGACTTGCGGATGGAGACCAGCAGGAGGTTGTGGAAAACGCCTTCCAACGGCCAATGCACGTCCACGATTTCGGGGAACTGCATTTGCATCAGGGGCAAAAAGATTCGCCCTACCGCCTGGCCCATGTAGCCGTCCTCCATGGGGGGCGCGCCGACGATGGTGGTGGCGTAGATGGGATCGCGGCGGTGAGTGAGGCAAGTCAGGTGCAGGACCGGATAATCGTCAGCGAGCGAATAAAAGCCGGTGTGATCGCCGAAGGGGCCTTCGCGGCGGCGCTCGGCCAAATCCACGTAGCCTTCCAACACGATCTCCGCGCTCGCCGGGACTTCCAGATCCACGGTTTGGCAGCGCACCATGTCCACGGCCTTTTGCCGCAGAAAGCCGGCCAGCACCATTTCATCCACACCGGGCGGCGCGGGGCAGATGGCGCTGAAGGTGGTGGCGGGATCGGCGCCGATGGCCACCGCCACCTCGATGCGGCCGAGGGGCGGGGCGGCGGCATCGGGGCGGGCGACCGTGGGCAGCGCATGGGCGCGGCCCAGGAAATCCTCGGCCTCCGCGCCGGAGGCGGCGCGGATGTGTTCGCGCATGTGTTCGGCGCCATGCTTGTGGATCTGCCAGTGCATGCCGAGGGTTTGGCCGTCGAAGACCTGGAGGCGGTACATGCCGGCATTGCGCCGGCCGGTGCGGGGATCGCGGGTGAAAACGCAGGGCAAGGTAATGTAGCGGCCGCCGTCCTCCGGCCAGCACTGGAGAATGGGGAAATCCAAAACGGAAAAGTTGCCCCGCTTCACCACCTCCTGGCAGGGGCCGGTGCGGACGGTGCGGGGAAAAAACGACCCGGCTTCAGCCAGCAGCGGCAGCATTTTCAGCTTGTCCAGCAGCCCGGGCGCCGGTTTCAGGTCCAGGAATTTGCGGATGCGGGCGGCGATGTCGTCCACAGAATCCACGCCCAAGGCCAGGGCCATGCGGCGGGGTGAACCGAATTGATTGATGAGCAAGGGGCGGCGAGAATAGCCGGTGGGATTTTCGAACAGCAGCGCCGGGCCCACGCGCTTGCTAACGCGGTCGGCGACCTCGGCGATTTCCAGCACCGGATCCACCGCGGCGGAGATGCGCCGCAGCTCGCCCGCCGCTTCCAGGGCGGCGATGAACTCCCGCAGGTCGGAGTAGGCCATCAGGGCAGGATTATAGCGGGGCGGGCGGCTGAGCCGCCGCGGGCCGCCGCCCGGTCCCGCCCCGGCACACGGCAAAGCGAAAGGCGCGGGCGGCTATTCCGGCGGGCGCTTGCGGCGGGCGAGCTCGGCCAAGCGTTCGCGGGCGCGGGCTTCCCAGCCTTCGCCGCTGGGCTGGTAGTAGCGCCGGCCGCGCAGATTTTCCGGCAAACACTCCATGTCCGCCACCTTCGCCTCCAATTCGTGAGCGTATTGGTAGCCGCGGCCATAACCCAGGCCGCGCATCAGCGCCGTGGGGGCATTGCGCAGGTGCAGGGGCACGGGCTGGGCCATGGTTTGCTCGACATCCTGCAACACCCGGCCGTAGGCGGCATACAAGGCGTTGCTCTTGGGGGCCAGGGCCAAATATACGCACGCCTGCGCCAGCGCCAGCGCACCCTCCGGCATGCCAATGAAATGCACGGCATCGCGCGCCGCCAGCGCCTGTTCCAGGGCCCGCGGATCGGCGATGCCGACATCCTCGCTGGCGAAGCGGACCAAGCGGCGGGCAACGTAGAGAGGATCCTCACCGCCCTCCAGCATCCGCGCCAGCCAATACAGGGCGGCGTCGGCGTCACTGTTGCGCAGGGATTTGTGCAGGGCGGAGATGAGGTTGAAGTGCTCCTCGCCGCCGGCGTCGTAGAGCAGGGTCTTGCGCTCCAGGGCGGCGTCCAGGTCATCGGGACCCAAACGCAGCCGGCCATCCCGTGGCGTGGCGGACAAAGCCAGCGCCTCCAGCGTGCCCAAGGCGACGCGGGCGTCGCCATTGGCGAACACGGCGATACGCGGCGCCAGCTCGGGCGCCAGCTCGATGTTCGGCGCGGCGCCGGGCGGGAAGCTGGCGGCCAGGCCGCGCTCGGCGTCGGCGGCGGCGCGGGCCAGCACGGCGGCGATCTCCTCCGCCTCCAGCGCGCGCAGCACCCAAACGCGGGCGCGGGACAACAGGGCCGAATTCAGCTCGAAGCTCGGGTTTTCCGTCGTGGCGCCGATCAGCGTGATGGCGCCCTTCTCGACATAGGGCAAAAACGCGTCCTGTTGCGCTTTGTTGAAGCGATGAATCTCATCCACGAACAGGATGGTCCGTTCGCCCGCCTCCCAGGCGCGCTCGGCGCCGGCCATGACCTCGCGAATCTCACGAATGCCGCTGGTGACGGCGCTAAAGGGCACGAAGCGCCGGCGCGTGCGCCCGGCGATGACCCGCGCCAGGGTGGTTTTGCCGACGCCGGGCGGCCCCCAAAAGATCATGGAGCTGATTTCGTCCCGCTCGATCTGCCGCCGCAACGGCCGGCCGGGAGCCAAAAGGTGGCGCTGGCCGGCGATCTCATCCAAATCGCGAGGGCGCATGCGATCGGCCAGCGGGCGTCCCGGCGTGGCGGGGCGCGGTTCGGCTCCCGGCGGTTCAGGAAACAACGAGGCCATGCGGCTGGGATCCTTCGGGGCTGAGTTCCCGGCGCGGCGCCGCGGCGCGCTGGCGGCGCGCTTCATACAACAAGATGGCCCCGGCGACGCCCGCGTTGAGCGAGTCCACCTGCCGCGCCATGGGAATCGCCACGGTCAACTCCGCTGCCCGCTGCAACGCTCGCGGCAGGCCATGCGCCTCCTGGCCGATCAGCCAGCACAGGGAGCGGCGCAGATCGGCGTCCGGGGCGGATAGCTTGGCATGCGCCGCGGCCGCGGCCAGCACCACGCCATGGCGGCGGCAGAGCGCGATCCATTCGCCGGGATCCACTTCCGCGGCCACGGGCAGGTGAAAATGCGACCCCGCGGCCGCGCGCAGCACCTTGGGATGGAACGGATTGACCGAACCGGCCAGCACCGCCACGCCATCGGCGCCGAAGGCGTCAGCGGCGCGGATCAACGTGCCCAAGTTGCCGGGATCTTGCAGGCCCGCGGCGGCCAGCAGCAGCCGCGGCGCCGCGCCGCCAACCGGCGGGGGAGGCAGCAGGTCCTCCGCCGTCCGCTCCCGCCAGCGCACCAGCGCCGCCACGCCCGGCGGATGCTCGGCATCCATGGCGGCGCGAAAGTCCCGTTCTCCGGCGGTTTCCACCCGGCAGTGTTTGGACAGCTGGGGCCGGATCGCGGCGGCGAATTGGGCCTGGCCGGCGGGACTGAACAGCACCGCCTCGACGCGCGCGCCGGCGCGCAGCGCCTCGGCGATCAGCCGCGGACCTTCCAGCGGCAGCAGCCGCTCGCCCGCCTCCGCCGAACGCGCGGCGAAGGCGTGGCGAAACCGCTTCAATAACTCCACCGCAGCCATCCCGTTACCATAGCATTCACGCCGCGCGGGCGGCGCAGACCCCCGCGCCTATACTGGGAAAAGAGGTGCGGAAATGGAGCAAGCGGTGATTCTTTCCGCCGTGCGCACGCCGGTGGGAAAATTCTTGGGCGGCCTGGCGCCGCTCAGCGCCCCGGAGCTAGGCGCCATGGTAGTGCGCGAGGCGGTGCAGCGGGCGCGACTGGAGCCGGCGCAAATCAGCGAATGCATCATGGGCAACGTGGTGCAGGCAGGGCTGGGACAAAATCCGGCGCGGCAGGCGGCGCTTTTCGGCGGCCTGAATCCCAGCGTCGCGGCGATGACCATCAATAAGGTCTGCGGCTCGGGGCTGAAGGCGGTGGCGCTGGCGGACCAAGCGGCGCGGTTGGGCGAAAGCGACATCGTCGTGGCCGGCGGCATGGAGTCCATGTCCAATGCTCCCTATTTGCTGCCCGGCGCGCGCCAAGGATTCAAGATGGGCAGCGTGGAGATGGTGGACGCGATGATCCACGACGGCCTGTGGGACGTCTACAACAATTACCACATGGGCCAGACGGCGGAACTGGTCAGCCATCATTATCACGTCAGCCGCGAGGAGCAAGACGCCTACGCTCTGGAAAGCCATCGCCGCGCCATCGCGGCGATGCGGGAATGCCGCTTCGCCAGCCAGATCCTACCGGTCACCGTGCCGCAGAAAAAGGGCGACCCGACGGTCATTGACAAGGACGAAGGACCGCGCGCCGACACCTCGCTGGAGGTGCTGCGCCGCCTGAAGCCGGCATTCAAAAAGGACGGCACCGTCACCGCCGGCAACGCACCCGGCGTCAACGACGGCGCTGCCGCCGTCGTCGTGACCACGGCGCGCCGCGCGGAGCAGCTGCAACGCCCGCCGATGGCGCGGATCGTGGCCCAGGCCACCAGCGGGGTCGAGCCCAAATGGGTGATGATGGCGCCGGTGGAGGCCATCCGTATCCTGTGGAAGAAGACCGGCTGGAAGCGCGAGGACGTGGACCTGTATGAGTTGAATGAGGCCTTTGCGGCGCAAGCGGTCGCCGTCATGCGCGAGTTGGAGTTGAATCCGGAGCGGGTCAACGTCAACGGCGGGGCGGTGGCCCTCGGCCATCCCATCGGCGCCAGCGGCGCCCGCATTCTAGTTACTCTGCTCCATGAACTGGAGCGCCGCAATGCCCGCCGCGGCATCGCCGCGCTCTGCCTGGGCGGCGGCAACGCGGTGGGCATGGCGGTCGAACGCGGGTAGCTGCTCCGCCGGCGAGCCGTTAACGGCGCGCGCTGCGCCGCTGGCCGGGAGATCGGCACAGCCGCGCCTGATTCCGCGGGCCGTTTCCGGCGGCTGCGCCGCCGGCGAGCAGCGACACGGCCTAGCGGGCGCGCATTTCGCGGTAGGAAATTTGGATCCGCACCAGATAGGCGAGGTGCTGGAAGTTGATCGGCTTTTCGATCACGTCGAAGGCGCCGGCGGCGACGGCGCGGGCGGCGACGCGCGGGTCGTGCAGCGCGGTCACCACCACGATGCCGAAGCTGCTGTCCAGGCGGCGGACCATCTTGAGAAAATCCAGCCCGCCGAGTTCCGGCATGTTGAGGTCGAGGAGAATGACCTGCGGCGTCTCCTCGCGGATGCGGGCCAGCGCCTCGGCGCCGTTGGCGGCGCTGCGGCAGTCGTAGCCCAGCGCCTGAAAATATTCCCGGATGGTGGCGCGGGTGTCGGGGTCGTCATCCACGATCAGAAGCTTCTGCCGCGGCTCGGATTCGGCCGGGGCGAGATGGCGCAGTTCGGTTTCGATGCGCTCCAAGCTGTCGGCGGGCGAAACCAGGCGGCAATCCAGGTCGGCGAACCGGTCCAAATCGCCGTCGCCCAGCACCAGACATTTGCGCCGCAGCACCGGCGGCTGGGCGGAGAGCCAGACATGGGCCGCGTCCGAACTGGTGATCAGCAAGGCTCCGGCCGGCAGCCGCTCATCGGCCGCGGCCAGCGCGGTAAGGTCGGTCTCCACCTGGGTATGGTAGCCGCGCGCGGCCAGCGATTCGGCCAGCAACCGCGCCAGCAGCGGCTGGGGCGCATAGATCAGCAGGCGCATGGGCTCGCCCGTCGCGCCGGGTAGTGCGGCCCCGGTCATGGCAGTTCCGCCGCCAAGGCTTGCCGGACCGCCGCGGCGAGGTCCCGCAAATTGATGGGCTTTTGCAGCAAGAAGCGGGAACTGGAACCCGGGGTGGACTGGAAATCATAGCCCGTGACGAAGACGGTGCGGATGGGACCAAACTCGGCTTGTACCCGATCGGCGAGTTGGTAGCCGGTCATCTCCGGCATGGTGACGTCGGTCAGCATCAAATCGAAGGGTTCGGCCGCGGCGCGCAGCAACTCCAAGGCCTGCGTGGGACGGTGGGCGGTCACCACGCGATAGCCGGCGCTGCCCAGCATCTGCGCCGTGGTGTCGGCGACGGCGGCGTCGTCCTCGACCAGCAGAATCCGCTCGCCGCCGCCGGGTTCGGCCACCTGCGGGGGCGCGCTAGCTTGGCTGGCGGGCAGCAGGGGGAAATACATGCGCAGGGTGGTGCCATGGCCGGGAGCGCTTTCAATCTCGACATGGCCGCGGTGCGCCTGCACGATGCCATACACGATGGCTAGGCCCAGGCCGCTGTTCTCGCTGGAAGGCTTGGTGGTGAAAAACGGCTCGAAGGCCCGCTGCCGCACCGCCTCGGTCATGCCGAACCCGGTGTCGCTGATGCTCAGCACCGCCCATCCCGGCGCATCCGGCGCGGACCGGCCGGCGCGGGGCGGCGCCGGGGCCAGCGACAATGCCAGGCTGAGCGCTCCGCCCTCGGGCATCGCCGCCAAGGAATTGGCCGCGACGTTCACCAGCGCCTGCTGGAGTTGCCCCAGGCTGCCCCAAATCCGCGCCGCCGGCAGTTGGCTGTCGCGGCGGATCTCGATATTTTCCGGCAGCCCGTGACGCAACAGTTCGACCGTGGCCAGCACCGCCGCCCAAATCTCCACCGGCCCCATTTGCTGCGGATCATGCCGGGAAAAGACCAATAGTTGGCTGACCAGGCCTGCCGCCCGCCGCCCCGCCTTCTCCATCCGGCCCAGCCGCTCCACCGCGTCATCCGGCAGGGTGCGGGCGTGGCGCAGGCGCAACAACTCGATCTGCCCCAGCACCGTGGTCAAAAGATTATTAAAATCATGGGCGATGCCGGCGGTTAGCGTGCCCACCGCCTGCATCTTCTGCGCCTCCACCAACTGGCGCTCCATCTCCCGCTCCGAGGTGACGTTGAGCAGTACGCTGCGTCCCCCGGTCAGCACCCCGTCCACATAAGCCGGCTGCTGATATACGTGCATGGTCACGGGGGTCCCGTGGTTGGGCAGGATCTGCACCTCGACCGGGGTCAGCGCCCCGCCGCCGCCCGCCGGGACTTCGGCGGCAGCCGGCGGCACTGGCGTGCGCGGCACGCAAAACTCCGCCAGCCGGTGGCCAATGACTTCGTCCCGCTCCCGGCCCAGCACCTCCAACCCGGCGCGATTGATTTCGGCAATGGCGCCGTCGGAGTGCTCGGTGTGGCACCACACGGGAGAATCGCGAAACAGTCCCGCCCAATTTTGCCCGACGGCCCGGGCGGCGGCCAGAGCCATACGGTTCTGCCCGGCTTCCGCCAGCGCCTCCGCCCAACCGCGCAGCGCATGACGGGCATCCAACGCCAGCTCCCGCGGCGACTCGGCGTACAACACCCATTCCGCCGCCGGCACATGCGGCTGGCTGACTTTGGCGGGGAAGGCAGCCCGCGCTTGCGCGGCGGCGTCTTCGGCGCCGGGCGCCAAGAAGCGCGGCGCGCCGTGGCGCAGCGCATCGGCCCACAATCCGCCACTCTGAACGGCGACTCGCGCCGGCAACCGGCCGTGCTCCGCGCCGCCGGCCGCATGACGCACAAAATCCAACCCGTCGGCTTGATACAAACCCGCGGCCGATAATCCGTGCGCGGCGGCCAATGAGTCCAGCGCCTCATCCAGGTGGCGCGGCTCCCGCCAGGCGGAGCGCAGCAGCGCTTCCAGCCGGGCGACGGATTTTGCCCCCGCCGCTCCTGGGTCGGCGGGCGCTGGGGGTTGGTTGAGGTTGGGCACGGGTCAACCCCATGGTGGCCTGGCGGCGGAGAGCGATCAAGCTGGTTGGCGCGCGCGGCGGTTATAAGCGAGAGACTGTCCTAACGACTAAGAAAATCCTAACCGCGCTACAGTGGGGGCATGTCTACCTGCCCTGCCTGCCACGCCACCGCCCTTTCCGATGAAGCCCGCTTTTGCCCGCGCTGCGGCGCGCCGCTCGCCGCCGCACCCGCCACGGCCGGCGCCGCCGGGCAATTGGCCGGTGTCCCCTACAGCGTGGTCGGCTATGAAATGCAGGCGGCGGTGTTTTCGCTTGCCGCCGGACAAGGTGTGCTGGCTGAACCCGGATCGCTGCTGTACATGCATGGCGACGTCCAGATGCAGACCAATACCGGCGGCGGCATGTTCGCCGGTTTCAAGCGCGCCCTGGCCGGCGCCTCCTTCTTTCTTTCCGGCTTCACCAGCACCAGCGGCGGCGGCGAAGTGTGCTTCGCCGCCCCCTATCCCGGCACCATTCATCCCCTGCCGGTGGGAACCAAGGAATGGCTCTGCCAGCGGCATTCGTTTCTCTGCTGTAGCCCGGGGGTGGAGGTCAGCGTGGCCTTCACCCGCCGCCTGGGCTACGGCATGTTCGCCGGCGAGGGATTCATTCTGCAAAAGCTGACCGGCAACGGCGCGGCGCTGGTGCACGCCGGCGGGCATTTCATCCGCAAGACCCTGGCGCCGGGCGAACAGATCCGGATTGACACCGGCACGGTGGTGGCGTTCGACGCCGGGATGAGCTACGACATCGAGTTCGTCAAAGGCTTCAAAAACGTGCTGTTCGGCGGCGAGGGATTGTTCTTCATCGTGCTCACCGGCCCAGGCGACGTCATCCTGCAAACCCTGTCCTTTGATCGCCTGGTCAGCCGTATCGCCGCGCAAGCCGGGACTAGCGGCGGCGGCGGCGCCGCGATGGGCATGGGCGCGCTGGGAGGGATACTCGGCGGCGTGCTGGGCGGCCAGGGAGGGGGCGCGCAAGGCGGCTGGTAGCCGCGGCGCGCGCAGCGCCGCGCCCGCGCCGCACGGGCGCGGCGAACGGGCCGGAGCGGTTTATCGCGCCGGTCCCGCCGCGCGGATGCTTTCCGCCACGGCGCCGAATTGCTCGAAGTTGGCCGCGAAACGCCCCGCCAGTTCGCGCGCCTTGGCGTCATAAGCGGCCGGGTCGCGCCAAGTGGTCCGTGGCCGAAGGAGCTCGCGGGGGACGCCCGGCGCCGCCTCCGGCACCGCCACGCCGAACACCGGATCCACGGCACAGGCCACGTCGTTCAGCTCTCCCGCCAGCGCCGCCCGCACGATGGCGCGGGTCTGTTCCAGCGGAATCCGCCTTCCCTCGCCGTAGCCGCCGCCCGTCCAGCCGGTGTTGATCCACCAGCAGGGCACCCGATGCGCCGCCAGGCGTTCGCCCAGCATGCGCGCGTAGACCAGCGGCGAAAGCGGCAGGAACGGCGCGCCGAACCCTGTGCTGAAGGTCGCCTGCGGCTCCCGGACTCCGGCTTCGGTGCCCGCCACCTTGGCGGTGTAGCCGGACAGAAAGTGATACATGGCTTGCTCCGGCGTCAGCCGCGCCACCGGCGGCAGCACGCCGAAGGCGTCCGCGGTGAGGAAGACCACGTGCTCCGGACGCGGACCGCAGCCCGACGGCACCGCCGTCTCGATGAAGTCCAGCGGATAGGCGGCGCGTGTGTTTTCCGTCAGCCGGGCGTCGTCATAGCGGGGTTCGCGCGTCGCGGCATCCAGCACTACGTTCTCCAGCACCGCGCCGAAGCGGATCGCCCGCCAAATCTGCGGTTCGCTGGCCTCCGACAGGCGAATGCATTTCGCGTAACAGCCGCCTTCGAAGTTGTAAATGCCGCGCGGGCCCCAGCCATGCTCGTCGTCGCCGATCAGGCGCCGTTCCGGATCCGCCGACAGCGTCGTCTTGCCCGTGCCCGACAGGCCGAAAAACAGCGCCGAATCCCCCGCGGCGCCGATATTGGCCGAGCAATGCATGGGCAGCACGCCGCGCGGCGGCAGCAGAAAATTCAATGCGGAAAATACCGATTTCTTGATCTCGCCGGCATATTCCGTGCCGCCGATCAGGACCACGCGGCGCTCGAAGTTCAGCAGCACGAAGGCTTCCGACCGCAGCCCGTCCTCCGGACCCGCCGCCATGCAGCCGGGCAGAACCATCACCGTCATCTCCGGCTCGAAACGCTCCCGCTGCGCCGCGCTGGGCCGCCGCAACAGTTGGTGCGCGAACAACGCGTGCCAAGCCCGCTCGGTAACCACGCGCACGGACAGTTGCTGCTCCGGATCGGCGCCCGCGTAGAGCCGCTGCTCGAACAGCTCGCGCCCGCGGGCGTACCGCTCCACCTTGCGCAGAATCTGGTCGAAATGATGGGGATCCAGCGGCTGGTTGATGCTGCCCCAGTCCACCTGCCCTTCCGTGGAGTTGTCGCGCACGATGAACCGGTCCCGCGGCGACCGTCCCGTGTAGCGGCCCGTCTCGGCGCAAAGCGCCCCGTTTGCCGCCAAGGTCGTTTCCCCCCGGCGCAGCGACTCCTCGGCCAGCACCGCCGCCGGCTGATCGCGGCGGAGCTGTTTGGATACGATTTGGAGTTCGTCAAGCAGGTCCAGACCTGCGGCGTTGGCTAAACTCTGCATCGCATCGCCTCCCCCGGCGCTACGGCCTCCATGCGCCTAGCGATATTGTGGGCGTATTGGGCCCGGGGGGCAAGCAACCGGCCGGTCAGGCACTTGCCGCCGCGGATACGGTCCGGCCGGCCGGTGGCGGCGGCCCCACGCGTTCGCCGCCGGCGCGCAGGAACGCCAAGATCGAGTGGGAGGCCGCCGCCGGCCTACTTCACGCGCTCCAGGTAATTGCCCTCGGTGGTATCCACGCGAATCCGTTCCCCGATGTCAATGAACGACGGCACCTGGACGACCAGTCCGGTCTCCAACGTCGCCGGTTTCGTCACGTTCGACACCGTCGCGCCTTTCAGTCCAGGTTCGGTTTCCACCACCTCCAGATCCACCGTCGCCGGCAGCTCGATGGAAACCGGATTGCCCTCGTAAAACTCCACCTTGATGCGCAGGTTGGGGAGCAGATATTGCACCGCGTCGCCGAGCGTGTCGGCGGAGAGGTGAATCTGCTCGAAGGTTTCCGTGTTCATGAAGTGGTGGTCGCCGCCATCGCTGTACAAGTACTCCATCTCCGTCTCATCCAGCACGGCCCGGTCTACCCGGTCCTCGGAGCGGAAGCGGTGCTCGATCATCGCCCCGGTGCGCAGGTTGCGGAGTTTGGCTTGCACGAAGGCACGCAGATTGCCCGGCGTGCGGTGGGTGATGCTGAAAACGGAAAACAGTTCCTTGTCATGGAGAATCACCATGCCGGAACGCAACTGGTTCGCGGAAATCGCCATTTCGAATTGTCCTTGCGATGGGAACTTCCATTATGGCCCACCGTGGCCGCCGGAAAACAGCTTGGCCAGCGACAAGGCGTCCAGCCCGCCGTGGTAATAGCCGCGCAGCACGCGCCGCACGCGATAGCCCAGGCGCCCATACAGCGCCAGGGCGGCGGCATTGTTCACCGCCGCTTCCAGCCGCACCTCGCGGCAGCCGGCGGCGCGCAGCCGCTGCTCGGCGGCCAGCAGCAAGCGCCGCCCCCAACCGCGGCGGCGAAACGCCGGGAGCACGTCCAGCGTGACAATGTGGCCCTGGCCGCGCCGCCCTACGCTGGCGAGCACAAATGCGGCCGGGCTTCCCGCTTCCGTTTCCAGCACCAGGGCGAAAGCGCCGGGGGAGTCTAGGTAGGCTTCCAACTCGTCGCGGGTGTATGCGAGCTGGGCATCAAAGCAGGCTTGATCCAATGTCCATAGCTTTTCCCGGTCCTCCCGGCGGGCTGGACGCAATGTCGCGGCAAGGCCATTGTCGGCGGAGCGGTCCATGCGGCTGAAGTTCGGCGGCGAGCGCGGCATCGCGGGTGGCGCGCCGCGGGCGCAGCCTCCGGGCGGTCACGCAGCGCTCCCGCGCTGGGCGGCGGCTCCCGCCGGCGCCGACGCAGGAACCCTCAGGCTAGCATTCGCCGCATCAGGCGTCCGGCCACGAAGCCCAGTACCGCCGCCGCCGTCAGCGCCACGCCGGAATGCTCCGCCAACTGCCGCGGCAGGTTCAACTCCCGCCGCAGCCGCAGGCGCAGCCGGTCCACGGTGTCGCCGATCGCCTCCCGCTGCTGGTTCATCTCCGCGGCCAGTTCTTGGCTGGAAAGCGGTAACGTGCTCATGATCGCTTACCCTTCCCGGCGCCCTCCGGTCAGAAAGCCGGCTAACCAACCCGCGCCAGCGGCCACCGCCAGCAACAGCAAGATCTGGTGCTGGCGGCCCCCAGGCTCCTGGACCTGGCGCAGGAATCGCCGCCCCAGCCGCAGCCATTCCCGCCCCTCGGCTCGCAACCCTTCCAGCTGGCGCTGGAATTCGCGTATCCCTGCCTCTAGCTTGCGCCCGGAGCCCTGGGCCCGGGCCTGCGCCCGCCCACCAACGGACCCGGCCGCACTCGGAATCGGCGCCATTATCGGCGTTGGATGCCGGGCGGCCGCAATCGGCTGGTTCCCCCACGGCTGGTTCCCCCGCGCCTCTGCCTAGGCGGCGAGCCGGCGGGGCTGTCCCCGCCATGCGTGGTACCTGCGTGCGCCGACGAAGGCATAGTGAATCCCGGACCCATAGGCCAAGACAAACACCGTGCCCCAGCCCAGCCATTCCAGCCGCAAACTCCACGCCGCCGAATGGAAGTGATTCAGCAATGCCAATGCCACGGTGGCGATCTGCGCCACCGTATTCGCCTTGCCCAGGTAGGTGGGCCGGAAATCGCGAAATCCGGTGCGCAGATATACCGTCAACGCCACGCCCACGATGGTTAAATCCCGGGTAAACACCAACAGGGTCAATACCCAAGGCAGCGCCCCGGTCAGCGCCAGGGCCACGAACAGCGAACTCAGCAGCACCTTGTCGGCAATCGGATCCAGATACTCGCCCAACTTGGACACCGCCGCCGCGTGGCGATGCCGCGCCAGCCAGCCATCCAGCCCATCGCTAACCCCCGCGGCAACGGCCAATAACAGCGCCCAACCGAACGCCCTGTCCAATACGGCGGCAATGATGACCGGCACGCTCAGCAGGCGCAACTCGGTCACCAGGTTGGCGGGCGTCAGCCAGTCGCTCCAGCGCGCCGGAGCAGACGGCGGGCCCCATGTCGCCGGCGCATCCACGGCACCATTTTAATCCGCCAGCGGCCCGGGCCACTGGGATCGCCCCGGATTCCGCAGCCGCTTGGTAATCCTTGCCGTGAAACGGGTAAAAAGAACCCGCTTGGCGCCACTACCCGCCTGCCCCAATGCCGCCCATTTCGGGCTCCATGCGCTCGGACGCCAAGCCGGCGCGGAAAATCTCCGCCCTGTCGGCTATCGCACCAACATGGCAACCGACTTGCTGAATAAATTGCGTTCGAATTCGGCGAAGGCATCATGTCAGGCGTTTTGCAAGTTACGGCGGGAGTGCTGGCGGCGGGCTTTACCACCTCCCTTGGCTTCTTGGCCACCAAGCTGGTCATTGCGGGCATGGGCCGTACGCTGCGCGCCGCGCAGAAGCGCTCCTGAACCCATCCTCCGTTTGCCCGGCGGCGATTCCGCTCCCCGCAAGCAACGGCGCCCGCCAGTCCCATCCACCACTGCCCCGCTCGGCTGAAAGGCAGTACTGCCGGACATTGCGGTAAAAAAGCCGTCGCTCGCATAGGCGCGACGCGGCTACAATGCCTCCGTGCGCTGGATGCGACTCACGCCCCGCCTGCGGCCAGCCGCTCGTACCGACTCGATTTCCCTGGCCCTGGCCTTGGCTTTGGCCTTGGCTGGCGCCGCCTGCCATACCGAAGCGGCGACGCCTTCCCGCTCTGCAACCCACGCTCTCCACCCCCAGCCCCCAGCCGAGATACGGCATCAGGCCTCCCTGCGTCCCGGCGCCACCTGGGTAGCGTTCCTGCACTCCACTTGGAGCCTGCCCAACGCCGAAGCCCGCGCCATGGCCGCCGCCGCCCGTCCGGTGTTTGACGTGGGTCACATCCGCGCCGGGCGCCGCTTGACTCTCTGGACCGCCCCGAGTGGCGCCCCGCGCCGGCTGCGCTATCGCGTGGACCGCCGGCACGCCCTGGTGCTGACCCGTGCCGCGGGCGCTCCCGCCAGCGATTGGAATGCCCAGCTGCGCCGCCTGCATTTCCAAACCGAGTTGGTCGGCGTCAGCAGCACGGTGCGCCATTCGTTGTTCGCCGCCGTGGAAACCGCCGGCGAGCGCGACGTTCTGGCCCTTCAGTTAGCGCAAATCTTCGGCTGGGACCTTGATTTCTACACCGATACCCGCCCCGGTGACACTTTCCGCGTGCTCGTGGAGAAACGCCTCCGCCATGGCCACTTTGGCGGCTATGGCCCCATCCTCGCCGCGGAGTACGTGAACGCGGGCCACGCCTATCGCGCCGTGCGCTTTACCGATGCCGCCGGCCTGCCCGCCTATTACCGTCCCGACGGCCGGCCGCTGCGGCGGGAGTTCTTGCGCTCGCCGCTGAAGTTTGTCCGCCTACGGGTCACCAGCCCGTTTAGCTACGACCGCTTCCATCCCATTTTGAAGATCTGGCGTCCGCATTTGGGCGTGGATTACGGCGCCCCGATGGGCACCCCAGTGCAAGCCCTCGGCAATGGCCGCGTCATCTTTGCCGGTTGGGATGGTGAAGGCGGCAATATGATTAGGCTGCGTCACGCCAGCGGCTATCAGACGCTCTATCTGCACCTTTCGAAGATTCTGGTGCACGTGGGCCAGCGCGTCCGCCAGGGCCAAACCATCGGCCGGGTAGGCATGACCGGCATGGCTACCGGGCCGCACTTGGATTTCCGCATCACCCATTTCGGGCGCTTCGAAAACTTCCAGCAGCTGCGGCGCAAGCTGCCCCCGGCGGCGCCGGTTCCGGCCTCCGCCCGGGCCGCTTTCGCCGCCCGCTGCCGTCGTTGGCTGGGTGCCCTACAGGCGCTGCCGCTGCCCGCCGACGCCGTGCTTCACCTTCGGCCGCCAACCCTGGCTTCCGGCCGCTAAGCGCGTGGCCGCGGCCCCGGGCCGGCGCATCCAACCTCGCTGGCCGCCATGCCTGGAGGGCGATGATGCAAACCGCGCATGAGTTCTTGATCCATCAACTTCAGCATCTCCAAAGCACCGAAAAACAGCTGCTCGCCGTCCTCTCCGACGCCGAGCGCGACACCCAACGCGGCGACGCCAAGCGCGCCTTCGCGCGCCACCGCAAGCAGACCGAAGGTCATCTCCAACGCTTGGAGGCGGTCTTTCATGCCATCGGCGCCGAGTCCCGGGAAACGGCTTGCCCCGGCTTGGACGGGTTGATGGCGGAGAAGCACAGCGCCGTGGTCGAGGGCCTCAATCCCGAATTGCGCGATCTCAACACCCTGCTCGCGGCCCTGCAAATCGAGCGCTACGAAACCTCCGCCTACGAGACCCTCAGCTTTTTGGCGCAGCAAATGGGCCATCGGGATGCGGCCCGCCTGCTGCGGGAAACTCTGCGTGAAGAGCAGGAAACCGCCAAGCTCGTGCTGGAACTGCTGAAGGCGAGTAAGCTGCACTGGACCGAGGGCATGGCCGAGGACGCGGCCAGCGAAGCGCCGCGCCGCCGCCGCGCCGCCTAGCGAGCCCGGCGAACCAGGCCTGTCGCCGCGGCGCGTTGCGCCGGGCAGCATCCCACCCGACCAGCAAAGCCGCCCCGCATTCGCCCCTTTGGGAAGGCGGGTTCGCCTCCAATGCCGTGATTGCGCTTTTTAGCCCACAACTCCGGCATTTGCCCTCTGCCTTGTTGCCCAGCCCTCTTGTATAATCCCTTTTACCCGCTGGGCCGCCCGGGAATCAGGGGCGGCGCCGCAAAATCCAGCCTGGATGGTGCTTTTGCCCTTTCCGCGTCCGCGCCCACTTCTCCTTTGCCTGTCCACCTTGGCGTTCGCGGCGCTGTTGGCCGGATGCCAGAATTACTATATTCCGCCGCCCCAACCCTCGGTGACCATAAACCCCTCCGCTGGCCCGATCGGGTTTGGTCCCGTGGTCATTCCGTTGGCCACCGAGGACAGCAGCGGGAAGATTTCGCCGGGAACGCAACAGTTTAAGGCTGCGGTCTACTACAGCCCCGATCACAAAGTCAGTTGGTCCATCGTGGACCCGGTGAGCGGCAACGACCTGCCTGGCGGCAAGGAGCCGGACGGCTCTGCACCCTACGGCACCATTGATTCCACCGGTCTTTACACCGCGCCTGCCCTCCCACCGGCCCACGACATCTTTGTCGTCACCGTCAGCGCCCAGGCTTTGAGTTCGGCGCACGCCCAAGCCCAGGTGCAACTGACCACCCCGGCGCCGGTGCTGACCTCGGTCACGCTGCAGACCAGCGGCAGCAATCCGCAATCGGTTCCGGCCATGGTCCAGGGCAACAGCTATACCCTTACGTTGCACGGCCAGTTCCTATATTCCAATTCCGTCGCCACCATCAGCAGCGGCGCCGCCGGCGCGGTCGTCGCCCCCACCGGCGCTACCGCGCCCTTCCAGTCGTTAACCGTCCCGGTCACGGTGAACGCCGCCGGTTTGACTCAGATCGGAATCACCAGCCCCAACAGCACGCCCGCCAATCCGGTGAACGTCGTGGTGGAACCGGACAGCCCCGCGGCCTCGTCCGCATTGGCGGATCTGATCGAATCCGTCGGCGCCAACTCCAGCGGCGCGCCCATTCTCGCCAATAAGGTCTATGTGCCCCTGGCCGGCGCCAACCATGTCGCGGTGGTCAACGGCGACACCGGACAGCAACTGAGCAGCGGTGGAACGCCGGTGGACATCGCCATGCCCAGCGGCTTCGCTCCTACCGCGGCGGCGGCTGACCCCCAGACCAACACCGTCGCGGTCACCAGCGCCACTACCAACAGCTTGGTGCTGGTGGACGCAACCAACGACACCGTCACCAATACCTACGCCATCCCGAACAGCGCCACCACGACCTTCAGTGACGGCTTCACCTGCGGCGTCTGCGGCGCCGTGGTGGACGCCAGCCGCAATGAGGCGATTCTCGACACCGCGTCCGGCTATCTGACCCTGAATCTCGCCACCGGCGCCGCCTCCACCCCCATCGCCGCTCCCGCGGCGGAAAACTTCGCCTACGACTCCGCCACCCAGCGCATCTTCGCTCCGTACTTCACCTCCAGCGGCTCCGGCCTCAATGTCATCAATCTCGCCACCGGCGCCGTCCAGTCGTATTCCCTGCCCAGCACCGCTGGGTTCACTTTGGGGTCGGAATTGACCGCTGCCGCCTTTGATCCCAGCACTTCGCTCGGTCTGCTGGCCGATGCCGCCAGCGGCGAATACACGGCCATTAACTTTAACGCCGCCACCGCGTCCGGCGGCAGCATCACCGCCCCGGCGGCCCAGTTCAGCGTCACCAGCGCCTGTAGCGGAGGCTGGCGCGCCGCGCAATTGGAGCCCAGCAGCCATTTGGCGTGGTTGGGCAACTCCGGCGGCTGTCTGGCGGTGGCGACCCTGCCCAGCGCCCCCTTCGCCGGCTCCCCGGCGGCGCCGGCCGCCATTCGCTGGGCGCAGCTCGGCGCCGGACCGGATGGCGTGGATTGGTCCAATGCCACCGCCCCGCAAGCCGAAACGGTCATGATCGGTCTCAACAGCACCATCTATGGCTTGGCGCTGCGCGGCGATGGCAAGTATTTGGCCCGCGTGGACCTCGCCGCCATGGAGCAGGCTTCGGCGCCATCCAGCCCTGCCGATAGCAACCAAGTGAACGCCGCCGGCGCGGTCACCTACATCCCAATCCAGTAAGCCGCGGATGCCTTACCCGCGCTGCCGCGCGGCCTGCTCCCGTGCAAAGGCCAGCGCCGTCCGCGTCTCATCCACATCCACGACCAGCACGTCCTGCGGCAAAACCTGCCGCGTGGCGATCAAATTCGCCAGCGGATGCACCAGCAACCGCTCGATCGCCCGTTTCAAATGCCGCGCCCCGTATTTGCGGTCGGCGCCATCGCGCAATAGCAGCTCCCTGGCCGCCGCGGTGCAGCGAAAGGGGAACGCCGCCGGCGAGCCCGCGTGGCCCAGCCGTTCCCGTACCCACTCCAGTTCCAAATCCAGCACTCGTTCCAGCTGCCCGCCGTCCAAGGGATGGAACACCACCACCGAATCGAGCCGGTTAAAGAACTCCGGAGAAAATTTTCGCCGCGCCGCCTCGGTCGCCACCGTCGCCAGCCGCCGTTCCAGGTCGCCCCGTCCCGGCGGCGCGAAGCCCAGTCCGGGTGTCAGCAATTGGCTCATCTCCGCCGCTCCCAGGTTGCTGGTCATGAAGATCAAGGCTTGGGCGAACGAGGTGCGGCGATTGTCGCCCAGCGTCAGTGTCGCCTTATCCAAAATCCCCAGCAGCAACTGCCACAGCGCATCGGAGGCCTTTTCGATTTCATCGAACAGCACCAGCGAAAGCGGCATTTCCGCCGCGTGGTGCTGGTTCAGCGCTTCTTGCGTCAACACCGGATGCGTTTCGCGGTGTCCCAGGTATCCCGGCGGCGAGCCAATCAGCTTGGCGATCTCATGGCCGTGCTGGAATTCTCCGCAGTCCACCTTGATCGCCGCCCGTGGGTGTTGAAACAGCGCGGCGGCGAGCGACTCCACCACGTGCGTTTTGCCCGTTCCCGTTGGCCCCAAAAATAAAAAGTTGGCCACCGGCCGGGTTTGCGCCTGCATTCCCGCCAAAAACGTTTGTACGGCGTCCACCACCGGACCCAGGGCGGCATCTTGGCCCACGATGCGCTTTTGCAGCGCGGCGTACAGCCGTTCGGCCTGCGGTCCACGCCGCTGCGGGTTCAAGGGCACGCGGGCGGGACTGGCCATGGCGATACTCCTAATAAGGAGATGAAGCCCTGGCCCGCGGCGTTGCAATTCCCGGCGCCGGCCCGGTCCCGCCGCGGCCGCACCGTATGCTGCCGGCCTAGGTCGCGGTTTGCCAGGCCGCCGCGGCGTGCAACTCGCCCGCATGCCGGGCGACCTTGCGCAAGGCTTCGCCGTAGGCGTGCATGAGGCTCTCACTCTGGGCGAAGATCGGATACTCATCGTTGCTGAGGCAAAAGGACTCGGCGAACATGCGCTGCGTGACCGGGTATTGCTCGGCGCTGTCGCTATAGTCCACCTCCGGATGCAAGCTCCAGGGCAGGCCCCGGCCAAAGCCGTGGCGGGCGCGGATCATCGGATGCGCCGGCAGCGGCGCCGTACCCCACAGGTCCACGTCCACGCCTTCCGCGGTCAAGGCCGCCATGAACGCGTCGCGCAGCGCTTGTCCGCGCTGCGGCGTGTCCAACGCCTCCGGCTCCAGCGTCACCCGGTATTTGTGATACACGGAAACGCAACCCGCGGGAATGTACGGCGCCCGCAGGCCCGGGATGTCTTTGAGATATCCATCCAGAATCGCCGCGTTGCGCCGTCCCCGTTCATTCACCTCAGCCAGGCGGCGCAGCTGCACGCGCGCCAGCGCGCAGGGCATCTCCTGCACCCGGTAGTTCCACGCCAGCAAGTGTTGCTGCCGCATGGTGGGATCGTCCGCCGGTAACGTTTCGCCTACCTGCTTCAGCCAATTGCCCCGGTAGTACACCTCGTCGTCGTCGGTGACCATGAAGCCGCCTTCGCCCACGGAGAAGTTCTTGGTCCCGTTGACGCTGAAGCCGGCCGCCCGGCCCAGCCGCCCCGCTCCGCGGCCGTGATACGTCGCTCCTGGCGCCTGGCAGGCGTCCTCCACCACCAGCAGGCCATGCCGTTTGGCGATGGCCTCGATGGCGTCGTAATCCGCGCACAGCCCGTGAATGTCCACCGGCAGGATGGCCCGCGTGCGGGGCGTGATCTTGGCCTCGATCTTGCCCGGATCCAAATTGAAGGTCCGCGGGTCAATATCCACGAACACCGGAATCGCGCCCGCGTGCAAGATCGCCGCCGGCGTCGCCAGGAAGGAATACGCGCTGGTGATCACCTCGTCGCCCGCCTGCACCCCGCTGGCCACCAATGCCATATGCAGGCCGGCCGTGCCGCCGTTCACCGCGATCGCGTGCCGCGCTCCCAGGAAGGCCGCGAACTCGCGCTCCAGCGCATCCTGCTCCGGGCACCGCAGCCCTTCCAGCGTCGTCATCGCCCACAACACGTTGCGGTCCAGCACCGCGGCCACGGCGCGCTTGTCCTCCGGCGTGACCACCGGCCAATAGGTCTTGGCCGCATTCGCGGGCACGGCGCGGGCGCCGCCATTCTGGGCTAGTGTGGGCATGATCTCTCCGCCTTTCCTGGCAATTGGTGAGCCCCGGCCGACGGCGGCTCCACTTATTGATTCCACGCATCCCGCCGCGCGTCAATCAACCGCTTCAGTTTGCGGCCTTCGCTAATCGTCCGCGGCGCGTGAAACTGGAAATCGAATTCGAAAAATCGCTTCTGATAATACCGCCAGCAATCCGGAAACCGGCTTTCGATATTGCGGAAAATGAGATTTTTCACTTCCTCCGGAGACGCACCGTTGACAAGCTCCAAATGGAACTCGATGCGGTCGTCGCGGTCGCCCCGCCGCACGAATACCTGCCAGTCATCGGTCACCTCCGGAACTCCGCGCAGCATCTCCTCGAACCAGTACGGGCTGATGTTGCCCATCGAGCAGTTGATCAGCTCGTCGCTGCGGCCGATGATCTTGCCGATCCGCGGCATGATCCGCAGCCCGCAGTGGCATTCCCCGTCACTGGCCCAGCGCGTGATGTCGGCCGACCGGTAGCGAATCAGCGGCATGACCGTGCGGTTCAGCGTCGTGTACGCCAGCTCCCCATAGCCTTCCTCATCCGGGTTCAAGATCTCGCTGGTCAGCGCCAAGGCGCCGAGGTGATAGCCGCCCTTTTCCGGGCATTCCACCCCGTTCATGCCGAAGGCTTCGGTCTGGCCGTAGCTCAGATGCACTTTCGCCCCGCGCCAGACACCCTCCATGTACTGTCGCGTGCGCTCGCTCAGGTTCTCGCCGCCCAGGAACACCAGCTTCACCGGCCAGGTACCGCAGCGTTCCGCCACCTCGGTCACGCGCACCAGGTGCGTCGGCACGCCCATGATCACGTTCGGCTTGTACACCTTGATGCGGTCGTAAAACTCCTGCGGTTCGACGAAGGCGCCGATGACGTGAAACGCGCCGATGGCCATGATCGAGTAATAGGCGGTGAACGGCGCGTTCCAAAACGAGTAGTCAAACCCGTCCGCCACCACGTCCTCCGGGCGCAGCCCCAGGTTGTACAACCCCACCGCCCCGTCGCGGCCGTAATCGAACATCTCCTGGTAGGAGAAATACACGCGCTTGTTGATCCCCATCGAGGTTCCGGTGGTTTCGAAACCGAACTCCGGCTTGGCGCAGAGAAAATCCTCCACCGGCCGTTCCCGCAAGTCCTCCGGCGTCGTGAAGAAGTCGCCCAGATCCGCATGGGTGCGCACCTGGGCCGGGTCAATACCGTGCTCGCGGAACTTTTCCCGGTAAAACCGCGAATGCTTCGCCACATAGCGCACCGTGTCGGCGAACTTGCCCGCCTGCAAGCGCGTAATCAACCCCGGCGGCAGCCGCTGTGCCATCCACAGCCGGTTTTCCGGCGTGCGCAGGAAGCGGCGGTCGAGAAAATCAAAAATGCCCTCTAGCATGGCCCTTCCTCCACAATGGCATACCTCGCCCCGGCCGCGCTCCCGCCCGCGCCGCGCGTCCGGCCCGCGGTCCCATGGTTTCTCGCGTTCATGCCCTGGCCAGCACCACGCAGGCGTTCTGTCCGCCAAATCCAAACCCATTCGATAGCACCATCCGCACCGCCCCCCGCCGCCCGGCGCCGGTGACCACGTTCAGGTCGCATTCCGGATCCGGGTCGCGATAGTTGAGCGAGGGCGGAATGAAGCCGTCCTCCAACCCCAGCACCGACAACACCGCCTCCACCGCCGAAGCCGCAGCGATCAAATGCCCGGTCATCGCCTTGGTGCTGCTGATCGCCACCTCCCGCGCCGCGGCGCCAAACACCCGATGGATCGCCGCCGCCTCGGCGCGGTCGTTCAGCACCGTTCCCGTGCCGTGCGCGTTGATATAATCCACAGCCGCGGGAGGTTCGCCCGCGTCGGCCAGCGCCGCGCGCATCGCCGCCGCCGCGCCCCGGCCCTCCGGATGGCATTTGGTGAGGCCAAAGGCGTCCAGCGAACTGCCATACCCCGCCAGCCGCGCCAGCGGCGCCCCACCGCGGCGGCGCAAGTGATCCTCCGATTCCAACACCAGCGCTCCGGCGCCCTCGCCCACCACGAAACCGCTGCGCCGCTGGTCGAACGGCCGGCACACCGTCGCCGGATCCTCGCCCGGCGCGGGATGGGCCAGCGCCGCCAATAGTTCAAATTCCAGCAAACTCAATGGGTCCACCTGGGAGTCCGCTCCGCCGGCCAGCACCACCTCGGCCTCGCCGCGCTCGATCATCCGCTTGCCCATGCCCAGCGCGTCGTTGCCCGACGCGCAGGCGGTGTAGCACGCCACCCGCCGCCCCCCGGCCCCGCCGGCGCGCGCCAATCGCTTCAGCAGATCGGCTGGGGTGAGTTGTTTGTCCTCCAGGCTGGTGATGTACCGCCGCCGCAGTTCGCCCCAATCCCATCCCTTTCCCGCCGCCGCCCAGCCGCGCACTTCGTCCACCGGCAGCGCCGGCTTGCCCACCGCCCAGACCACCGCTCGCGCCGCGTCGTCGCCCCCTTCGGGCCGTGGCAGCGCCGCCTGGTCCAGCGCCTCCGCCAGCGCCACCGCGGCGAAATAGTGCAGCCGCCCCGGACCCGGTGGCAGCCCCGCGGCCGGCGCTTCGCCGGCGATGCGCACCGGAAAACCGCTGCTGGGAAAATGCCGGATCCAGTTGATGCCTCCCCGGCCTGCCGCCAGCGCCGCGCGGTGCGCAGCCACGCCCACGCCCAGCGCGCTCACCACCCCCACGCCGCTGATCCAGACCTCCCGCTTGCCCGCCATCCTTACCCCGCCTCCACCCGTGCGGCGGCGCGCGACGCCGTCAATAACGCGGCGCACTGCGGCCACCCTTGCGCCCACGGCGCGCCCTGGTCTCCGCCCCGCCAGTCTTGCGCGCCGCGCACGCCGCGCCGCTGCGCCACGCCGCGCGCCTCCAGCACCAACGCCACCGCCGCTTCCCCCTCCCCCGGCGTCAGGGTTTGTTCCGGGCAGTCGCTGGCCGCGCAGAGCACCAGGTCCGCGCGCCCCTCGGCCAGCAGCCCTGCCGCTTCCTCCAGCGCCTGCGCCCCGGCCTCCGCCCCGCTGGTCAGCGTTAAGCTCGGGCCTTGGAAATTGAACAAAATGGACACATGCGCCGCCGCCATGTTCGATAGGAGGTGCAGCCGCCGAAAAGGGTGCAACCCGTGCAGCGCCGCCTCCCCCCATCCCGCCGGTTCGCTGCTGTCCTCCTGCGCCGCCAGCACCGCCAGCAAATCCGGCGTCACCGGCTGGATGTCCGCCGCCGCGATCACCACCCCGGCGCGTTCCGGGTCTAGCCCGGCTGCCGCCAGTCCCTCCGCGTCGCCGCCCAATCCCGCGGCGCTCAGGGCCATCGCCGCCGCCGCCGCCGTCAACTGGAAGCCGCGATGCATGGCCCGCAGCGCCTTGGCATTGTGAATGTACTCGCGCGGATTGAAGCTGCTGATGCGGCCCGCCGCACCCGTCGCCGCCAGCGCCGCCGGCCCCACGCCCCACGGCAGGAGCACGCCGCTGCCCGTCACCACCGCTTCGCGTTCCCGCTCCGCCACCACCTTCACCCGGCTAGGCCCCCGTCCACGCGCAATACTTGGCCGGTGATGTAGTCCGCGTCCGGCGAAGCCAAAAACGCCACCGCCGCGGCGATCTCCTCCGGTTTTCCGTAGCGCTTCAGGGCGATATGCTTCAGAATTTCCGCCCCCGCCAGTTCCCGCACCTCCTGGCTCATTTCGGTCTCGATCATTCCCGGCGCCACCGCGTTCACCGTGATGTTCTTGCTGGCCAGCTCCTGCGCCAAGGCCTTCGTCAGCGCATTGATGCCCCCCTTGGAGGCGGCATAATTCACCTGCCCGCGGTTGGGCGTGTCCCCCGCGACCGAGGACATGTTGACGATGCGCCCATAGCGCTGCCGCAACATGATCCGCGCCGCCGTCCGGCAGCAATAGAACACCCCGTCCAAATTGGTCGCCAGCACCTCCCGCCACTGCGCGTCATCCATCGTCAGCAGCAGACCGTCGCGCACCATGCCGGCGTTGTTCACCAATATGTCCAACCGCCCGAACTCCCGCGCCACCCCTTCCACCAGGGCTTTCGCCGCTTCCGGCTGGCTGACATCGCCGGCAAAGGCTTGTCCCTGGCCGCCGCCGGCGGTGATGGCTGCCACGACCTCCTCCGCGGCCCCGGCGTTGGCCCGATAGTTGACCGCCACCCGCGCGCCTTCCTGCGCCAAGCGCAAGGCCACGGCCCGCCCGATGCCCCGGCTGCCCCCGGTGACCAATGCGAATTTGCCTTGTAAGCGGTTCATGCCTTGCCCATTTGCTCCCATTCCCAATTGGCTCCCGCCCCCGCGGCGCCGCCCGCGGCGGCGCTAGGCCGGATCGCCGCTTTCCAGCACCACGCTGGCGGCGGCCCCGGACAGGCTGGCGGAATTGACCAACAGGCGGCGATAGCTGCCCGCCCGCGGCCGGTCGCGCACGTAATCCAGCCCCAGATCCGGATCGGGATGCTCGCAGTTCAAGATCGCCGGTAATCCCGGCATCGCCCCCTGCAACACGCCGCAGCCGGCGATCACTTCCAGCGGTCCGGAGCCCGCGGAAAAATTGCCCGTCGCGGATTTCACCGCCGTCACCGGCACATACGCCGCCCGCGCCGTCAGCAACGCCTTCAGCGCCTCGGCCTCCGCCCGGTCGCTCTGCACCGTCCCCAGCCCGTAGGCCGAAATCGCGTCCAGTTCCCACGGATCGCGGCGCGCGTCCGCCACCGCCGCCTGCATCGCGCCGAGGAAGGCCTCCGCGGTTTCGCTCGGCCGTCCCACGCAGCCGGGGCTGCCCAGCCCGTAGCCGGTGACCTCGCCGTAGATGCGCGCGCCGCGCCGTAGCGCCGCCTCGCGTTCCTCCAGCACCACGAACGCCGCGCCCTCCGCCGGCACGAACCCCGCGCGGTCGCGATCAAACGGCCGGCTGGCCTGCGCCGCCACTCCATTGCCCAGGTACAGCAGCCCGGACGGCTCGAAGCTCTCCAGCCGCTCCTCTTCCAGCAGCGATTCGTATCCCCCCGCCACCGCGATGTCCGCCGCCCCCCGCCGCAAGCAGCGGAACGCCTCCCCGATGGCCATCACGCCGCCGGCGCCGCTCATGCAGATGTTGCCGTTCGGTCCCTGCGCCCCCACCTTCATGCTGACGAAATACAGCACGATGTTGGCCAGGCTCTTCAGCAGCCACAGTGGGTTGATCGTGGCGATGCCTTCGGCGCCAAACGCCTGCAAATCCAACCCGCTGTCCCCTCCGCGGCTGGCCCGCTCCAGCGCCGGCAGCAGCTCGTCGCGGTCGCCCGCGTGCCCCGGCGAACCCACGTAGGAGGCGACGCGAAACGGATCCACGTTGCTCAAATCCAGCCGCGCGTCCGCCACCGCCAGCTCCAAGGCCGCCACCCCCAGCCGCACCGGCCGGGTCATCAGTTTCAGCGTCTTGGCGTCGGCGATCAGTTTCCGCGGGTTGAACTCCCGGACCCGGCCGCAGGCCTGCGTGCGGAACCCTCCGGTGGCGAACTCCTCCGCCCGCTCCAGCCCCGACCGCCCCGCCGCCAGCTCGCGCCACAACGTTTCGGCATCGTTGCCTAGCGGCGACACCAGCCCCACTCCCGTGAGCACCACCCGCCGTCCGCCACCCCGCCCGTTCACTCCCGCCTCCATCTCAAGCGACATAGGCCCGGATCACCAGCGAGCCGTTCGACCCGCCAAAACCGAAGGAGTTCGAGACCACCGTCCGCACCGGCTGCCGCCGCCCGGTGTTGGGCACGCAGTCCAAATCGCAGGCCGGATCGGGATGTTCGTAATTGATCGTTGGCGGAATGTAACCGTCCCGAATCGCCAGCGTCGAAATGACCGCCTCGATCGCCCCGGCTGCATTCACCATGTGCCCGGTCATGGATTTCGTCGAGCTCACCGGCACCCGCTGGGCGTACCCGCCCAGGCAGCGCTTGATCGCCATCGTCTCGCTGGCGTCGTTCTGCACCGTCGAAGTGCCGTGGGCGTTGACGTAATCCACGTCCTCGGCGCGAATCCCGGCGTCTTCCAATGCCGCCCGCATGGCCAAAAACGGCCCTTCCCCGTCCGGCGGCGAATCCGTGATCCGGTAGGCGTTGATCGAGCAGCCGAAGCCCGCCACCTCGCCGTAAATGCGGGCCCCGCGCCGGTAGGCGTGCCAGGCATCCTCCAGCACCAGCATCGCGGCTCCCTCCGCCAGCACGAATCCGTCGCGCGTGGCGTCAAACGGCCGGGACGCCGTTTGCGGCGAATCGTTCCGCTTCGACAGCGCGCCCAGCAAAATAAAACTCGCCACCATCGTCGGCTCCATCAGGCATTCCGCCCCGCCCGCCAACATGACGTCCGCATCGCCGTAGCGGATTTTCTCCAGCGCGTAACCGAGCGCCTGCGAACTCGACGTGCAGGCGGTGGAAATGGTCGTGATCGGCCCCCGCGCGCCCCACGTCCCGCTCAGCAGGTACGCCAGCCCATACGGCGAGTAGCGCAGGTATTCATCCCCGGGCACTTCCGCCAGCGCCTGGCGCCGCGCCTCCAAGCCCGCCGGCGCCAGCTTGCGGCTGCGCAGCTCCGGCAATAGCCGGTCCCGCCGCCCTTCCGTGCCCAGGCTGATGCCGAACCGTGTCGGCTCCACCAGCTCCTCCGACGGAGGACCCGGCGCCGCGTCCGCCCGCGCCAGCCCGGCATCCACCATCGCCTGCTGCGCCGCCGCGAAGCCAAAGCTGTTCTTGCGGTCCAGCACCTCCGCCAGCGCCGCCGGCGCGCCCAGCCGGTCGAAGCGAAATCCCCGCACCTCGCCGCCGATCTGCGTCTCGAAGGTGCTGGCGTCGAAGACCGAGATGCGTTCAATGCCGCAGCGCCCCGCTTGCAGCGACCGCCACGTCTCCTCTACCGTTTGGCCCACCGGCGTGACCGCGCCCAGCCCGGTGATGACCACCCGGCGGCGGCGTCCCGCACCGTTTCGGCCCGCTCCATTGCCCCCCGCCGTCACGCCTGCGCCTCCGGCGCCGGCGCCCGCGGCGCCGTCAGCCGCGCGTGCAGCTCCTCGCCGAGCAAATTCCGGTTCACGTCATCGGCCCACGATTCCAGCTTCTGGCGTGCCGCCATCGGGATCACCCCGGCGCCCCGGCCGGTGTCGAACCCCAGCATCACTTCCGCTCCCGCCACCAACTGCTCCTCCACCCGCGCCTCCGCCTTGCAGCGCCCGCCGCCGTCGGTCAGCCCCAGCAGTTCCGCGCGGATCACCACCCGGTCCCCGGCGCGGACAAAGCGCCGGAACCGCGCCTGGCTGATGCCCAGCAGCACCGGCAGCACCACCTCGCCGCTTTCCGCCCGCACCGAGTACGCGATCAGCCGCCCGGCCAGTTGCGCCATCGCCTCCACCAGCAGCACCCCGGGCACCACCGGGAAGCCCGGAAAGTGATCGGCGAAATAGTCCTCGCCCAGGCTGGGCGTCTTCACGCCCACCGCGTACCGTCCCGGCTCCAATTCCAGGATCCGGTCAATCAGCAGGAAACGCACCGCGCTACCCTACTTGCGCCTTCGCCGCCTCGCCGTCTCCCAGGCGCCAGGCCACCAGGCGGGTAAACGTTTCGGCGGTAAACAACGTCGGGATTTCCCGCGACGTCAGCCCCGGATGCAGTCGCTGCGGATCCACCTCCGGCATCAGCAGCCGCAGCCGCTCCAGCGCCGCTTCGGTCAGCACGCCGTTTTGCTGGAACTCGCTTTCCTTCAGCGAGCCCTGCGTGGCCTTCTGGATCCCGCCGCGCGGAATCTTGATGCCAAACGCCGACTCCAACCGGAACAGCAGATCCAAAAAGTCCAGTGATTCCGCGTGCAGATCGGTCATCAGGCTGGAGTTGGGTTTCACCTCTTCCACCTCGCATCCGAGCACCTCGGCGATCGCGGCTTGCACCGTGGCCAGAATCTCATCATGGCGGCTGGCCAACACGCGGTCGGCGGTCTCCCGGATTTGTAGAACTTCCTCGGCGCTATTGACTGGCGGCATTTGCGTATTTCCTTCCGTTTCTCAATGTCGCTGGCGGCGTCGCGGCCCGCCTAGCGCAAGCTCATGAGGGACAGGCCCCCATCGGCGATAATCGTCTGCCCGTAGATCCAATTGGCGGCGTCCGAGCAGAGAAACACCGCTACCTCCGCCACGTCCTCCACCGTGCCGATGCGCCCGGCCGGGGAGAGCGTCTCGCAGGCTTCTTTCATTTGGCCATAGGTGGAAAACAGCCGCAGCGCGTCGGTATCCACCGGTCCGGCGGAGAGCGTGTTGGCGTTGATGCCCTCCTTGCCCAGCTCCACCGCCAAATACCGCGTCAGCGCCTCGGTCGAGGCCTTGGTGACCCCAATCGGCGCGTACCCCGGTATCACATACGTCGAGCCCAGACTGGAAAGGCTGAGGATCTTGCCCCGCCGCCCTTTCATCAGCGCCCGGCATTTCTGCGCGCTCAAAAGCAGCGCCGTCGTGTTGCGTTGTACCGTGTGCTCCCAGGCGTCTTTTTTCTGCCGCATCAGCGGCCCAAACGCCGCCACGTCAATCGCGTTGTTGACGAAAATGTCCAGGTGCCCGAACTGGCTCTCGACAAAGCTGAACAGCTTGGCGATGCCCTCCGGGCTGATGGCGTCGGCGGCCACCGTCTCCGCCCGCCGTCCCATGCCCCGCAATTCTTCCGCCAGTTGTTTCGCCGCCTCGTCGCTGGTGACGTAATTGATCACCACGTCGGCCCCGTTGCGGCCCAGGGCCAGCGCGATGGCGCGGCCAATGCCGCGGGCCGCGCCCGTCACTAACGCTGTCTTGCCTTGTAGATCGCTCACGCGCGGTCGTCCATCCTTTTTTTCCTCGTTGCGTGGGGCGTCGCCGCCCCGCTTCCTGCCGCGCCGCCGGCGTTAGCGAACCGCCGCGCCGGCCCGGCGCGCCGCCGCCAACTGCCCGAACGCTTCCTGCAACCGCCGGTACTGCGCCGAGAGGTCGTGCTCGGGCCGGCCCTGCGGCGTCTGCGGGCTCTTGAAGTAAAAGCCCAGCCACTCCTGCACGCCGCGGCGCCCCGCCGCCTGCGCCGCCGCGCTCAATAACGCCAAATCCAGCAACAACGGCGCCGCCAAAATACTATCACGGCACAGGAAGTCCACCTTGATCTGCATCGCGTATCCCAGCCACCCGATCACGTCAATCGTGTCCCAGCTCTCCTTGTTGTCGCCGCGCGGCGGGTAGTAGTTGATCTTCACCTGATGCGAGATCTGCCCGTACAGGTCCGGGTAAAGCTCGGGTTCCAGAATATGGTTCAGCGCCGACAGCTTGCTCTCCTCCTTGCTGCGGAACGCCGCCGGATCATCCAGCACCGCGCCATCCTGGTTGCCCAAAATGTTCATCGAGAACCACCCCGAGATGCCCAGCGCCCGCTGTTTCAGCCCCGGCGCCAGGATCGTCTTCAGCAGCGTCTGGCCGGTCTTCAAATCCTTGCCGCAGACCGGCGCCCCGTGGCTCTCCGCCAGCTCGATCATCACCGGCAGGTCCACCGTCAGCGTCGGCGTGGCGTTGACGAACGGGCAGCCCTCCTTCAGCGCGGCGTAAGCGTAGATCATGCTCGGCGCGATCGTCGGCTCGTTCTGCTTCAGCGCCGTCTCGAAGATCTTGGCGTTCTGATGCGCCGGCCCCGGCGCCAGGAACACCTCCGTCGAGCCGCACCATTCCACCACCACCTGCTCGACGCCCTGCTGCTTGCGGAAGGCGCGGATGTCCTCGCGCAGCGCCTCCGCTTGTTCGAACTTGTTGCTTTGCGGCTTCAGCCTCTGCCCCTTGGTGCGGCGCAGATACTGCGGGTCGTGAATGCCCGCCATGGGTTCGATGGCGCTCAGTTCCTCCCGCAGCTCCTGCAGCAGCATCGGCTCCAGCACCCCGGCGCGCTGCGCCGCGTCCCAGCACGTGCCAGTGGAGATGTCCCAGCCCCCGAAGCGCAGCTCTCCCAGCCGCGGCAGATCCAAGTACTCCGCCAGCGGCGTCCGCCGCTCGCCTTCGCGGACATGGCTC
>DAHUYO010000079.1 GCA_027315185.1 Acidobacteriota bacterium | reverse complement strand
TGATCCCGTGGCGCCGGAGACGGCGCATGCGGCGCCGCGCGCCGAGGATTTGGCGGAGGCGTTTAGCGGCGAGGGCTGGCTGATCGCGTCGGGCGGGTTCAGCGGTTTGGCGAATCGCGAGGCGATTGCCCGGATGACGGCGGAGGCGGAGCGGCGGGGCTTTGGGAACGCCAAGGTGACCTACCGGCTGCAAGACTGGGGAATCTCCCGGCAGCGGTACTGGGGCACGCCGATACCGATCGTCTACTGCGAGCAATGCGGCGTGGTTCCGGTGCCGGAAGAGGACCTGCCGGTGCTGCTGCCGGAGGCGGTCGCGTTGACCGGGGAAGGGCAGTCGCCGCTGGCAAGCAGCGCGGAGTTCGTCAACACGACCTGCCCGGAATGCGGCGGGGCCGCGCGGCGGGAGACGGACACGATGGACACGTTCGTGGACTCCTCGTGGTACTTCTACCGCTATTTGGACGCGCACAACGATCAGGCGCCGTACGACCCGGCGATGGCGGCGCAATGGCTGCCGGTGGATCAGTACATCGGCGGGATCGAGCACGCCATCCTGCATTTGATCTACATGCGGTTCTTCACGCGGGTCATGCGGGACTTGGGCCTGGTGAAGTTCGCCGAACCGGTGCGGCGGCTGTTCACGCAGGGGATGATCACGCGCGGCGGCGCGAAGATGTCCAAGTCCAAGGGCAATGTCGTGGACCCGGAGACGCTGATCGAGAAATACGGCGCCGACGCGACGCGGATGTACGTGCTGTTCGCGGCGCCGCCGAAAAAGGATTTCGACTGGAACGAGCAAGGGGTGGAGGGGATTCACCGCTTCCTGGGCCGCGTATACCGGCTGGCGACGCGGCGGGCGGAGTTGATGCGCGGCGGCGGCGCGGCAGACGACCCGCGCACGGCGCCGGAGGACGTGGCGTTGCTGCGGCAGTCGCATCAGGTGCTGGCGCGGGTGACTGAGGATTTCGAGGGGCGGTGGCATTTCAATACCTCCATTGCGTTGTGCATGGAGCTGACCAACGCCTTGTACGGCTGCGAGCCGGAACTGGACACGGGAGGGGTTTCGCCCGTGGCGTTCGCGGCGGCGCTGCGCATTTTGGTGCAAATGCTGGCGCCGTTTGCACCGTTTTTGGCGCAGGAATTGTGGCGGGAATGGGGGCAGTCCGGAGAGATCGCCGCCGCCGCATGGCCGGAGGCGGACGCGGATTTGGCCCGCGCGGACGAGATTGAGATCGTCATCCAGCTGAACGGAAAGCCACGCTCGCGCTTCACCGTCGCCGCGGCCGCCGGCGAGGAGGAATTGCGCCGGCGGGCGCTGGCGGACGAGAAGGTGGCCGCGGCGCTGGGCGGGCGGCAGGCGAAGAAGGTGGTCGTTGTGCCCGGGCGGCTGGTGAACGTGGTGGTCTGAGCGCCGACCGCCGCCTTTTCCTCGGAGCGCCGCCGCCCAAGCCGCGAAAACATCATGGAACCGTCGCAGAGCCAATCCCGACCTCAGCGCCAGCCGGAAACTTCGGCCGCGCCGTCCGGCATCGTCATTCTGGATTTCGGCGGGCAGTATACGCAGCTGATCGCCCGGCGAGTGCGCGAGCAGGACGTGTTCAGCGAAATTCTGCCGTTCCGCGCTTCCTGGGCGGAGATCGCGGCGCGACGGCCGGCGGGGATCATCCTTTCCGGCGGGCCAAGTTCGGTGTATGACGCCGATGCGCCACGCTGCGCGCCGGAGGTTTTCGCCGGGCACGTGCCCGTGCTGGGGATTTGCTATGGGCTGCAACTGATGGTGCTGTCGCTGGGCGGAAAGGTGAAGAACGCGGATCACCGGGAATATGGCGCGGCGCGCGTGCGCCGACTGGCGCCCTCGCCGCTGCTAGATGCCATGGGCGACGAGGCGACGGTGTGGATGAGCCACGGAGATGAGGCGCTGGAGTTGCCGCCGGGGTTTCAGGTCATCGCCCGCTCCGGCCATGGCGGGGACGGCGCGATCGCCGCGATCGCCGCCCCGGGCCGCAAGCTGTTCGCCGTGCAATTCCATCCCGAAGTGCGGCATACACCCAACGGCTCCGCGCTACTGGGCAGCTTCCTGTTCGCCATTTGCGGGCTGCGGGCGGAGTGGACGCCGCGGGCGTTCGTGGAGAGGCAGCTGGCGCAGATCCGCGAAACGGTGGGCGCGAACGGGCATGCGATTTGCGCGCTGAGCGGCGGGGTGGACTCGACCGTTGCGGCGACCTTAGTTCATCGGGCGATCGGCGACCGGCTGACCTGTGTATTCGTGAACAACGGGGTGCTGCGGCGCAACGAATTCAGCCAGGTGCAGACGCGGCTGCGGGTGGCGCTGGGGCTAAAGCTGGTGGCGGTGGACGCCTCGCAACAGTTTCTGGCGGCATTGGCCGGGGTGACCGACCCGGAGCAGAAGCGGAAGATCATCGGGCGCCTGTTCATCGAGGTGTTCGAGGCGGAGGCGGACCGTTTGGCGGCGGGCAGGGCCAAGGCCGAATACTTGGTGCAGGGGACGCTGTACCCGGACGTGATCGAATCGGTTTCGGTACACGGGCCATCCGCGACGATTAAAAGCCATCACAATGTCGGCGGGCTGCCGGCGGCGATGCGGCTGAAGCTGATCGAGCCGCTGCGGGATTTGTTCAAGGACGAAGTGCGGCGGGTGGGGGCGGATTTGGGGGTGCCCGCGGAGTTGATTCAACGGCAGCCGTTCCCTGGGCCGGGACTGGCGGTACGGATTCTGGGCGAGGTCACGGCGGAGCGGGTGGCGCTGTTGCAAGCCGCCGACGCCATTGCGCTGGAGGAAATCCGCCGGGCAGGGCTCTATGAGCAGCTGTGGCAATCGTTCATGGTCCTGCTGCCGGTGCGGACGGTAGGGGTGATGGGGGACCAGCGCACGTATGGGCATGCCTGCGTGCTGCGGGCGGTAAATTCGGAAGACGGCATGACGGCGGATTGGGCGCGGCTGCCGGCGGAGCTGCTAGCGGCGATTTCGACGCGGATCGTGAATGAGGTGCCGGGGCTGAACCGAGTGGTGTACGACATCACCTCCAAGCCGCCGGGCACCATCGAGTGGGAATAGCGGGAGTCCGCGCCACGCCCCGATGTGGGCGGGAGGCTTTTGGGTATGGCAGAACCAAACAGCGGTATCAAGGTCACTGATGTCCGCGTCTCCAACTTCCGGGCCCTCAAGAACGTCGAGGTGCCGCTCGGCGACCTGACGATCCTTCTCGGTGCCAACAACGCGGGCAAGACCAGTTTCCTCGACGCCCTCTACGCGGCAATAGGGGCGGGGCGCAAGCTGCTCGGCCAGGACGACGTGCGCCTGGAGGAAGGCGAGGCCCTGCCGCCAAAAGAGCGCGTGGCGACGGTGGATATCCGCGTCAGCCCGCTCGAGCGGAACGGAGGCGTCGCCGCGAACTTCCCAGCGGGGAGCTTCTGGACAAACCTGTGGGGCACCGGCATCAAGCAAGAGATGGATGGCGGCTTCGATGAGTTCGTAGGTATCCGAACGACCCTCGCCTGGAGTGACTCCAGGGGTGATTATGTCGTTGAACGGCGGTTCCTCAAGGAATGGAGGGGCTTTGGTGACTGGCTCACGACCCCAGTGGACGAGAACTCCAGGGTAAACGCAGCTCAGGTCGAACCCCTGGCCATGCACTACATCGACGCCAAACGCGATCTGGAGGACGATATTCGCAAGCAAGGATCGTTCTGGCGCAGGATGACCGAAGACCTCGGGCTGTCGGACGCCGAGGTAGAGGCCTTCGAGAAGTCCCTTTCGGATCTGAACCACGACCTCGTTGGCAAGAGCGGCATCCTCAAGCACCTCAAGGACAGCCTCGGCGACATCCGCCTGGTGGCGTCGGCGGACGGCGGCGAAATCGACATATCCCCGGTCGCGCGCAAATTGCGTGACCTCTCGAAGGGAGTGGACGTCTCCTTCACGGCTGCAGGCTCCCAGTCGTTCCCTCTGGCGCGCCACGGGATGGGCACGCGTAGCCTTGCCTCCCTTCTGGTTTTCAGGGCTTTCGCGTCGTGGAAGGCTAGGCAGGCAGAAGACGCGGGGGACCACGTGCACTCGATTCTTGCGCTCGAGGAGCCGGAGGCCCATCTTCACCCGCAGGCGCAGAGGTCGTTCTTCGCGCAGGTGAAGTCTATTCCGGGACAGCGCGTCGTCAGTACCCACTCGCCGTATTTCGCAGGGCAGGCGGACTTGGCGGACGTGCGACTTTTCATGCGGAGCGGCGGGGAAACCGCCGTCTCCCGACTGGACCTCTCGGAGCTAAACGCCGACGAGAAGAGGAAACTACGCCACGGGGTAGTCAACACGAGGGGGGACCTGCTGTTTGCGCGCGCCGCCGTCTTCTTCGAGGGCGAGACCGAGGAGCAGGCCCTACCGATCCTCGCGGAGGCCTACTGGGGTCGCAGCATCCACGAGTTGGGCTTCAGTTTCGTCCGGGCCAGCGGAAACGCAAACTACTTCCCCTTCATATGGCTCGCAGAGCGGCTCGCGATCCCCTGGTACGTGCTTTCCGACGGGGAGCCTGAGACCGTCAGGCACCTGAACCAGGCCCTCCGCAAGTTGGGCAAGCAAAAGGCCTGTGCCTCCGCGAACGTGGTCGTGATCCCCGACGGCCGCAAATTCGAGACTCAGCTGATCGAGGAGGGGTATCTGCCCGAAGTCGAGGCGACCTTCAACCGCGTGGAGGGCAGGGAGGACTTCCTAGACGACTACATCAGCCGGATGGATGGCACACCGGGGAAAAAGGGGACCACACGCGACTACCGCTCCGCCGATGGTCGCCAGAGGGCGGCCTGTGACGCCATGTCCGAAAACAAGACGCGAATTGCCGAACCGCTCGCCTATGTCATCTCCGCTGCCAAAGACGAGGCCCGGCGGTTCCCGAGCCAAATCAAGGCGATTTTCGACCAGATGTCGGCCGACCATGGGCTCGAACGGGCCGGAGAGGACGCTTCGTGAAGGAAGCCCGACTGTCGCCCACGCAGAGGCGTGTCGTCGAGCACAAGGAGGGCGCCCTGCTCGTTGTGGCCGGCCCTGGGTCGGGGAAGACGCGTGTGCTGACGGAGCGCGTCAGGAGGCTTTTGACCGAGGTGCCCGGGCACTTCCGGATTCTCGCGCTGACGTTCACGAACAAGGCCGCCAACGAGATGAAGGAGCGCCTGTCCGATCTCGGCAACGAGGGCCGGCGGGCTTTCGTCGGCACGATGCACAGTTTCTGCCTCGAAATGCTTTCCGAGCGCGGGAAGCCGGTGGGCGTCGAGGGACTGCCCCAGGTGTTCGAACAGCAAAAGGACAGGAAGGAGGTCCTCGTCGAGGCGGTTCGGCAGGACCCCTTGCTCTCCGGCGAGCTGGCCACGGAACCCGACTCGAAGGTTGCCCGCACGCTCGACCAATGGCTCGCTTCAATTTCGTGGCTCAAAGCCCATCCGTCGGCGGCGGAGGATTCCGGCGACGAAATCGGGAGGAGGGCGCTCGAGGCCTACGACGCGGGCCTCCGAGCATGCGGGGCGTACGACTTCGACGACCTGCTGTTGCTGTCGTACCGGCTCTTGAGCGAATACCCGAAGATCGCCGATTTCTACCGACGCCTCTACCGCTTCGTCTGCGTCGACGAAGCCCAGGACCTGAACGAGGCCCAATACGCGGTCCTGACGGCACTGTGCGGGGACTCGTTCCGCAACGTCATGATAGTAGGCGATCCCAAACAGTCGATATATGGCTTTAACACCTCCAGCCCAGAGTACATGTGGCGATTCCGGGCGGAGTTTCGGGCCAGGGAAATCGAACTGACCGAGAACTTCCGCTCCTCGAGGGCAGTGGTGGGGGCGGCCATGGCGCTGGACCCGAACTACGACGTCGAGGGTCAGCTGCCCGTCCAGGGCCTGGTCGCGGTTTTGGAGGGCGCGGACGAGGAAGCTGAGGCGAACGCGATCGCCGACAAGATACAAGCGCTGATCGCTGAGGGGCACGAGGACGTCGAGGGCGGAATCTCATGGGAGAGCTGCGCAGTGCTCGGTCGCACCCGTTTCGCCCTGATGGCCGTCGAGAAGGAGCTCAGGGAGCGCCATGTCCCCTTCTATAAACGTTTGACCGCCAATCACGAGAACGAATCCGACGTGATGGAGGACTTCGTGCTGGCCCTGCGAGTGACGGCAAACCCGAAGGACAGGCTTCACTTGTCCGCCCTGGCCAGGCGCTGGAAGGCCGCCGTGCCGCCGCCCTTCGAGGATCGCGAGGCCGTCGACGTCATCGGCTCCATGGCCACCTCGGTCGGCACGCCCAGGGCTCAGGCCGTGGCTGGCGCTTTGGCGGCAATAGCGGCCAGGACACAGCGCTTGGACATGCTCCCCGGGGTCAGGGCGATCAGGGGCTACGCCGACACGCTCGACGAGGGGGAAAAGCGGGCGGTCTATGAGGACGCGGCTGTCTTCGAGCAGGAATGGGATCAATATCTTCGAACAGGGCCAGCCAACCGGAGCGTCGGCGGATTCATGAGCAGCAAAGCCCTCGGCGCGACACAGCAGGCGTCGCGGGAAGGGGTGGCATTGCTTACCGTCCATTCCTCGAAGGGGCTGGAGTTCGACGTAGTATTCGTCGCGGGCATGGCCGAAGGCGTCTTCCCCGATTACAGGGCAAGAGGGAAGAAGGAACTGGAGGAGGAGTCAAGAAACGCCTTCGTCGCCGTCACCCGATCGAAGCGTCTGCTCTATCTCACCTGGCCGAGGTCGAGGATGATGCCCTGGGGCGATCGGCGCGTTCAAGCCCCGTCAAGATTCCTCTCCGCCGCCTGGAAGCCGTAGCGGTACGCCGAGGGCATCCGGGCCGTCCAAGCCGGCCCAACCCGCCCCAAGGGCGGTAAACACGCAGAGCGACGGGGCCGCGCCGACCCGATGGGTCATCCTGCGCCCACGGTCGCCTGCGCGCGCCGCCGCCCCTCGCTGCGTCGCGCATCAGCAGCGGACGGCTCGCGGTCGCTGCGCGTGTTTTCTATCCCGCTGACCGTCGAGCGGGAGTGGCACGGGAGCGGGGCGTCCTGAGCCAAAAGGGGACTGCGGCCGGGCGGGCAGGGCGGGGGCCTGGGGGTTGGATCCGATTACTGCGTGCCGGGGCCGTGGGCTCCGGGACCGTCCGATTTGCACGGGGGCGGCGGCTCATTGCGCACCAGCCAATAGAGACCGAGCTCGCGCACCGCGTCGCTGAACTTTTCAAAATCCACCGGTTTGCGAACGAAGCTATTGGCGCCGAGGTGGTAGCCCTGGAGGCGGTCTTGCTCCTCGTTGGAAGTGGTGAGGATGACCACCGGAAGCAGGCGGGTGCGGGGATCGGCGCGGAGGCGCTGCAATACTTCAAGGCCGCTAAGCTTGGGCAGCTTGAGGTCCAGGAGCACGACCTGCGGGCACATACTGGCGTCGCGGCCGGCGTAGCTGCCTTCCCCGAAGAGATAATCCAGCGCCTCCACGCCGTCGGTGGCCAAGACCAGATCTTCGCCCAATTGGTGGCGTTTGAGCGCACGCACGGTGAGGTCGCGGTCGTCGGGATTGTCCTCCACCAGCAAAATGGTTTTTTTGGCCATCAATTCGGTTGGATGCTTTGCCGTGGCTGGGCCGTGGCCTGAGCTGAAATCGTTAGGCGTCCTGGGGAGTGGAATCGGCGCCGTCCGCCGGCGGCGGGAGCAGGGTGAAGTAGAAGGTTGCTCCCTGACCGGGCTGGGCGTCGGCCCAAGCCCGGCCGCCATGGCGCTGCAAGATACGCTGCACTGTGGCCAGGCCGATGCCGGTGCCGGGGAATTCCGACGCTGGGTGCAGGCGCTGAAACGGAGAGAACAACTGGCCAGCGTGCGCGGGGTCGAAGCCGGCGCCATTGTCGGCCACGGAGAATACCGGCGCGCCAGAGGAATCTTGGCGCCGCAGGGCGATTTGGGTGACGGCGCGCTTCGCGGTGAACTTCCAAGCGTTGCCCAGCAGATTTTCCAGCACCACGCGGAGGAGGGTGGGGTCGGCCCAAGCGCGCAGGCCGGGTTCAATGGTGATTTCGGCGGCGCGCCGCGGCGCGGAGCGGCGCAGGTCCTCCATCACGCTCTCGGCCAGAGCGCTCAGGTCGCAATCCTCCATCCGCATCTCCGTGCGGGACACGCGGGCCAGTTGCAGGAGGTCATCAATCAGGATGCCCATGCGTTGGGTGGCGGCGCGGATGCGCTCGAGGTAGCCGCGGGCGGTGGCGTCCATTTGGGCGCCGTAATCCTCCAGCAGCGCCAGGCTGAACCCATCAATGCCGCGCAGCGGGGCGCGGAGATCATGGGAGACGGAGTAGGAAAAGGCCTCCAGCTCGCGATTCGCGACGGTCAGCTGCGCGGTGCGCTCGGCGACACGCTGTTCGAGCTGCTGCCGCGCCAGAGCTAATTCGGCCTCCCGGCTTTGCACCGCGGCGACCATGGCGTTGAACGCGTTGACCAATTCCACCAGTTCCCCGCTGCTGGTTACGTCCGGAGCGCGGAGGGCGTAATCGGCGCTGCGAGCGATTTGTCCGGCGATCGCTGCCAAGGCGGCGATAGGGCGAACGAAGGCGCGGCGCGCGCTGGCGGAAAACAGCCAGGCGGCGGCCAGAGCCGCGGCCCAGACGATTGCGGCGATCTCCAGGTAATGGCGCTGGCGTTGCATCAATTGGTGCAGATCGGAACGGATAAGAATGCTGCCGACGGGGCGGCCGTTGAAAACAATCACCCGCGTGAGGATCAGGCGATTGTGCTGGGTCCAGTGGCGATGGCCGAAGGTAGGCATCGCCGGCGCTTGGCTAGGCAGGGGCAGGGCATCGTCGCGGCGATAGAAGGCGAAGAGCCGGCCGGCGCGGTCGTAGACGCCGGCAGAACGGATGTCGGTGGAGGCGGAGAGGGTAGCGAGGGTTTTGGCCGCGGTATTGGGGTCATGGAAGACCAAGGCCGACGTGCTGTTCTCGCCAACGATGCGCGCCTGCACGGCCAAATGACGAAGGAGCAGGGCGCGGTAGGTGACGCGGTCGTAGATGATGAAGGCGGTGCAAGCGGCGAGCAGGGCGGCGCCGGTGATCAGGACGGTCAGCCAGGTGAGGCGCTGGGCGAGGGAACGCCCGGGGCGAGCGGGCCGGGTGTTCACGGGCCGCCTCCGGGCAGAACCTGGGCGGCGACCGACAAGAGGGCGGAACTGACCTGCAGTTGGGCGGCGCCAGTCGCGCCCAAATTGACGATGAAGCGGAGGCGGCGGTGCTGAACGAGGAATTCAATTGCGCCGCCCTCATGGCAAAAGCCCTGGAGATCACTGACCGTGAGCACGTGGTCCTGATCGAGGTGGGCCAGCGCGGGCGCTAGGCGTCGCGGGGTGGGTACGGTGACAAAGACAATTTGGCAGCCGGCGGCCTGAGAGGGGCGGAGCAAGCGGCGAACGACCACGGGGCGACGGTCAATGCGTTGATCCGCGAGCACGCCGGTCAGCACGCGCCAGAAGGGGGAGTTGCCCAGCATGCAGATGGTAAAAACGGCGGGCAAGGGGTGGGGCCAGCGGAGGTAGTGCGCGAACTGGTATAGATATTCGGCTTTCAACTCCGCCGTGGTCGGTTGGGGTTGCGCCCCTAGCGGGCCAGCCAGCAGCAAGGAAGCGAGCGCCAGCGCCCATCCTATTCGCATCGGGCGGCCGGTCCGGGTGCGGTTTTGGGCGGCGGGATGTGGCGAGGTGGTGGAAACCCACGCTGCACCGGTAGCAGCGGGATTGCGCCGAGCTCGGCCCATCAAGGCTAAGAAGCCGGAACAATTGCCGGCGTTGCGCCGGTTGCACGTGGGAAGATCTGCGGCCATGCGTTGACCCTGGGCGGCGGCGGGCAACCCGTGAATGCTCTGACGTGAGCTTGATAGCGGTTGGAGAATGGAAAGGCCGCTCGGCGCCAGCCCGGGCCAGCCGGGGCGGCAGGGGCGGGGCGGGCAACTCGGCCGTCCGGGTTGGGACGCCCGCCGGATGCTGAGCCGCGGCTAGGCTCCCGCTCCGGGACGCGCCGTCGCGTACCGGAGACCATGCGCCGCGTCCCCGGGCTTCGGCGAATGGGAGCGATGCCGGATTCCGCGCCGACTGGCGTTCTGGCGTCAGGTTGCGGTGAGCGCGGGCCAAACCCGCCGCGAGCGTCTCGCTGGCAGGCGCGCGCCGGACGCCGCTTCGGAAGGCGCAACCTGCGCCGGGGAACCGACGCCTTGCCGGGAAGCGGATGGCTGGTCCGGCCCCATGGCGGCGGGCCGGCCTCCCGGGCGCGCGGGAGCAGCCGCGGCGGCAGGGCGAGCAGACGAGCGGTTCGGCGGAGCCGACGCCGCGGGCGGCGCGGCCGCTCGCTGGGGGATATACCGCGGCTCCGGAGCCTATTGAGACTTTTGTTCTGGTCCCCTCCCATCTTTACCAAAAGGCCGCTATTCGGGAGCGCCACGTTGCTCAAGGGGAACGATTGAGGTTGACTATTGTAGGGATGACGCTTCGCGAGCTTCGTTATCTAATCTCCCTTGCCGAGCATGGCCATTTTGGCCGCGCGGCCGAAATTTGCCATGTCAGCCAGCCGACCTTGAGCACGCAGGTCCGGAAGTTGGAGCGGTATTTGGGCGCCACGCTGTTCGAGCGCACGAACAAGGCGGTACACATCACGCCGATCGGCGAACAGATCGTCGCGATGGCGCGCCGGGTGGTGGCGGAATCCGACGCCATCGTCGAACTCGCGCACCGGAAATCCGGACCGCTGAGTGGTCCCCTCAATCTTGGCATCATCCCCACACTCAGTCCCTACCTGCTGCCGTGGCTGCTGCCGGCCGTTCGGGACGCCTATCCCGAGCTGCGGCTGATCGTTCATGAGGACGTGACCGACCATCTCCTGGGGCGGCTCGGGGCGCATAGGATTGATGCCGCGCTGGTTGCCCTCCCGCTCGCGGCAGAGGGGCTGGAGACCCTGCCGCTGTTCGACGAACCGTTCTTTTTCGCCGCGCCGGCCGGCCACCCATTGGCCAAAGCCAAGGCGGTCAGGACCTCCGACCTGCGCAAGGCGCACCTGCTCCTGCTGACGGATGGCCATTGCCTGCGTGACCAGGCGCTTGCCGCCTGCGGCTTCGAGGACGCGCCGGGCAGGGAACCAGGCACCGACTTCCGCGCCTCGAGCCTGGAGACCATTCGCCATATGGTGGCCGCCGGCATGGGCTGCACGCTGCTGCCGGCGATGGCCCTCGGGGGCCGGCGGGACCATCACCTGGAGATCCGGCCCCTCGCCGGGCGGGCCTGCCGGCGCATCGGCCTTGTCTGGCGCAGGGCCTATCCCAAAACCGCCGACATCGAATGTCTTGCGGACGTCATCCGCTACGCCCTGCCGGCGTCCGTGCGGGCGGTTGCTCGGCGCGGTCATAGCTAACATCAATCAAAGTAATTGTTGCAATCAATTTGACAAACGCTTACCGCGGATTAGAATCACCTATGCGCCGACCGTTCGGCCGCCCGCATGTGCTTCGTGGGTGCTGGGCAAGGACCAGCAGGCGCGCGGCGCAAGGAGCGAGGCGGGAAACCGCGGGGCGTTTTGCAGTGACGCGGAACACAAAGGAGTGACGACGATGAGCGAGAGGAAGTGCCCCGTCGCGGGCAACGCCAGAAGCGGAATGTCGAACCGAGAGTGGTGGCCGAATCAATTGAATCTCAGGATTCTGCACCAGTACGCCCCGGCAACGAACCCGATGGATGCGTCGTTCAAGTACGCCGAGGAGTTCAAGAAGCTCGACCTCCGGGCGGTGAAGCAGGACCTGTATGCGCTGATGACCGAATCGCAGGACTGGTGGCCCGCGGACTATGGTCATTACGGGCCGCTGTTCCTCCGCATGGCGTGGCATGCGGCCGGCACCTACCGCACCGGGGACGGCCGCGGCGGCGCCGGCCTGGGCCAGCAGCGGTTCGCGCCGCTGAATAGCTGGCCCGACAATGTCCTGCTGGACAGGGCGCGCCGGCTGCTGTGGCCGATCAAGCGAAAATACGGCAACCGGATCTCCTGGGCGGACCTCATGGTCTTGGCCGGCAACTGCGCGCTGGAGTCCATGGGCTTCAAGACGTTCGGCTTCGGCGGGGGGCGCGCCGACGTATACGAACCCGACGAATCGGTGTATTGGGGTTCGGAAAAGGAGTGGCTGGACGATCAGCGCGACAGTCACCGCAACCTGGAGAACCCCCTCGCGGCGGTGCAGATGGGGCTGATTTACGTGAATCCGGAAGGGCCCGGCGGCAAGCAGGATCCGGTTCAGTCCGGCCGGGAAGTGCGGGAAACGTTCGCGCGCATGGCAATGAACGACTACGAAACCGTGGCGCTCACCGCCGGCGGCCATACGTTCGGCAAAGCGCACGGCGCCGGCAGTGCGGCGCTGGTCGGGCCCGCGCCCGAAGCCGCCGGGATCGAGGAGCAGGGCCTGGGCTGGAAGAGCGCTTACCGCAGCGGCAAGGGCGGGGATGCCATCGGCAGCGGGCTGGAAGGCTCGTGGACGCCCACGCCGACGAAGTGGGACATGAGTTACTTCGAGGTGCTGTTCGGCAACGAGTGGGAGCAGACCAAGAGCCCGGCCGGCGCGAACCAATGGACGCCGAAACGCAACACCGACGGCAACATGGCGCCCGCCGCGGATGACGCATCACGGCGAGTGCCGATCATGATGACCGACGCCGACATGGCGATGCGTTACGACCCCGCGTACGAAACGATAGCGCGCCACTTCCACTCGCACCCGGAGGAGTTCGCCGACGCCTTCGCCCGCGCGTGGTTCAAGCTCACCCATCGCGACATGGGCCCGAAAGCGCGCTACCTCGGCCCCGAGGTTCCGGCCGAGGATCTCATCTGGCAGGATCCTATTCCCCCGGCCGGACACGCCCGGGTCGAGGCGCAGGACATCGCGGCGCTCAAGGGCAAGGTCCTCGCCTCGGGGCTGTCTGTCTCCGAACTGGTCTCGACCGCTTGGGCTTCTGCCTCCACATTCCGTGGCTCCGACAAGCGGGGAGGCGCCAACGGCGCGCGCATCCGTCTCGCCCCGCAGAAGGATTGGGAGGTCAACCAGCCCGCCCAACTGGCGAAGGTGGTCAAAACGCTCGAAACGATCCAAAAGGACTTTAACGCCGGCGCCGGTGGAGGCAAACAAGTATCGCTGGCCGACTTGATCGTGCTGGCGGGCTGCGCGGCGGTCGAGCAAGCGGCGAAGAACGCCGGCGTCGGCATCGCGGTGCCCTTCACGCCGGGGCGCACGGATGCCACGCAGGAGCAGACCGATGTGGCGTCTTTTGCCGCCCTGGAGCCGCTAGCGGATGGGTTCCGCAACTACCGCAGCGGCAAGTTCAAGGAGATTGCCGCGGAAGCCTTTTTGGTGGACAAGGCGCAGCTTCTGACGCTCACCGCTCCGGAGATGACCGTGCTCGTGGGCGGACTGCGCGTTCTGGGGGCCAACCACGGCGGCTCGCAGCACGGCGTGTTCACCAGACGCCCGGAGACGCTGAGCAACGACTTCTTCGTCAACCTGCTCGACATGGGCAATGAGTGGAAGCCGACCTCTGACGCCAAAGAGTTGTTCGAAGTCCGCGACCGCAAGACCGGGAAGGTCAAATGGACCGCCACCCGCGTGGATCTGGTGTTCGGCTCGAACGCGCAGCTCCGCGCCATCGCGGAGGTCTACGGACAGGACGATGCGCGGGAGAAGTTCGTGCATGACTTTGTTGCGGCTTGGAACAAGGTGATGAACGCGGATCGTTTCGACCTCGCCTGATCTGGGAACACGGTCCTCGGCGCTGTACCGGAGGAACCTCGCCGCCGGCATCATCGGGGCGTCTGCGCGCTAGGCCCGCGCCTATAAACGAGAGCGATGGGCGGACCGCGACGACCGCTCATCGCCGTCACCCAAGAATGACGGTCAGCGGTCGCGCGCCGGAGGGCCAAACGGCGCGGGCCGGCGTGGGCGCCCAGGTCTGGACGCCCGAGGGGTACTGCGCCACGCCTAGGCTCCCCGCCCGGGAGGAGCCGGCGCGTGCCGGAGCGCGTCGGCTGGGCGGGCGGCAATGGAGGCGATGCCGACGCGTTAGCGTTCCCAGTGCGCCGGCGCCGGTGCGAACGTACCCAAATCGGCATCAGGCTAACGAAATTGGCTCAAGGGCAATTGGCTTTTGGCCGATATATTCAATGTTTAGCTGCGGAGGGCAGATCGGGTGAACATGTTGATCTTAGTGGGGGGCTTGGGGCTTTCCGTCACTTTAGGCGTGGTGGCCGCGCGGGGCATGCTGGGGATGCTGCTGCGGCGGAAATCGGGTTTAGGGCCGGAGAGCTAGGGAGCCGGCAAGAGCCAGGGGGCAGGGGCAGCGGCGGAGGGGTGCTCGGGAGGCTGCATCGGGTGTGAACACGCGCAAACGAGTTCACCCCTAGAAGATTCGAGCCGAAAAGCCGTGCCGCGAGCCCAAGCCGGCCAGCGGGTGGGGTCAGTGCAGGGCGATGGGCGTGGGGCAGGGGGTGGGAATACTGGCCGAACGCTCGTCCATGGGATAGCGCGCATCCACCTCGCGGACGATGTGGTCGAAGGTCTCACGCTGATTGGGATTGAGCAGGGCGCGAAGCTGCGCCCGTCCTTCCGCGCGCACGGCGTCAAAGCGGGGCGCCACGGTCCGCTCGACCTCGCGATACCGCCGCACCGTGCGCACCAGGATTTGGTCCACCTCCTGCCGCTGGCGCTGGGACAAAGCCAATTGCTGCTGCATCAGCGCCGCGACCTTGGCGTGGTCGGTGATGTCGTATTCATGGCGCGGCTCGACGTGCAGCCAGTCGTGTTCGGCCAGGTTCATCAGGGTGCCCCCGACCAAAACGCCACTGAAAAAGATCATGGCAATGTAGAGAACGGCGCGGGTCATAAAAACCTCAACGGTTCAGCAAGCTCAACAGCACATCCCTGGCAGCGGGGCCATGGTCTTGGCTGGGGTGATGGACATGCACATGGGGCACGTCCAGAGCGATGGCTTCGGAAATGTCAGGTGACTCGGTGCGGTGCAAGCCAAAGCAAAACGATCCCAAGGTAATGGCCAGCACGGCGCCGGCCAGGGCTAGATCCCGCCGCGCGGCGCCGAGCTGGGCCGCAAAGCGTTGGTTCCAGCGCAGAGATTGTTCGCGCTGGAGGTGGGCGATGCGGGTTTGCAGGCGGGAGAAGAAATAGGCGTCCTCGGGCGCCGGCGACGCTTCGCTGGGGCGCAGGCTAGCCAGCAGGGCCTGGGAGGCCAGCGCGGTACGCCAACGCCGGGCGCAGTGGCGGCAGGCGGCGGCATGTGCGGGCGCCGGCCCTCCGCGCGCTAGGTAATCATTCAAGTAATACTCAAGGTTACGAGAGAATTGTCCACAACTCATATCAATTTCCTCTTGATGCGCGCCAGCAATTTCTGGCGAGCGCGAAAGAGCTTGACCTTGACCGTATTTTCATTGAGGCCCAAGATCTCGGCTAATTCCTGGATCGAGTGGCCCTCGACTTCCTTCATCACCAATAAAATTCGGTCTTCCGGAGGGAGCGCCGCCAACAGCTTGGCGGCAATCTCGCGAGTTTCCACTTGGCGCGCCACGCCGACGGGGGCGCTGGCGCCAAAGGCGGGGAACGGCGCGGTAGCGGGATCCAGGTTGGCGATGCGAGCGGCCTCCTGCTCGGACAGATCGGCGAGCAGCACGGCGCGGCGTACCCGCTGCTTGCGGAGATGGTCGTAGCATTCGTTGACGGCGATTTTGTAGATCCAGGTGGCGACGGCGGAGCGGAAATCGAAGCGGCGGCGGGAAAAATAGACTTTGGCGAAAACCTGTTGGGCGACATCCTCGGCGTCGTTGGAGTTGCGCAGGATGCCGCGGATCGCGGAATTCACCCGGGGCGAAAACTGACGCACCAACTCCTCGAAGGCGCCCGGCTCATCGGCTTGGCAGCGGCGCATGAGCGCAAACTGGGCAGCGGTCTCGGTGGTGAGTTCCAGCGCGCGCGCTGGAGCCGCGGCTGCCCCTGGGGCGAGGCGCACCACCTTAGGCATGGCGGGCAAAGCGCAAGCAGCTGCGCCGGCGGGCGGCCACGGGACTTCCATGCTCTTTGCGACGTACCGCGACGGCGCGGGGTTTCGCCGACGATGGCGCCGGGGCGCCGGGCAGGCGCGGGCAGCTAGCCTCCGACCGAGAGATAACGTACTGCACTGAATAGAGTTTACCCCCGGGCCGGCGGAACCCGGTGCGTGCGGTGGGGCGGCGGATGGCGGGAAAGGGGCGGCCGGCGGAATGGGGGCACTCGCTCGGCGGCGCAGGCGGCGCGAGCGCCTTAGGCGGCGAGGACCGCGTCCAGCGTAGCGGCCAGCGCCTCGGCGGTGAACGGCTTTTGCAGAAACGCGGCAGCCTCCGGCGGACGCTCCTGCAA
>DAHUYO010000078.1 GCA_027315185.1 Acidobacteriota bacterium | reverse complement strand
CGGCGGGGCGGAAGGCGGAATCATCGGCGGACACGGCCCCGATTCTAAGCCAGTTACCCCGCACCGGCAACGGCTCGAAGGGCCCGCCGCATCGCCGAGCCGCCTCAGCGAAGATCGTGGGATGGGCGTCCTTGCCTGCCCGCCCCGCCCCGCGGCTGGCGCGGCGTCCCGCTTGTTGCCGGGCGCCGCGTGGGGTGGGGCTCCTGCCCTGCGTTGCGTCGACTGCCGGGCGGCGGAGGCGACAAACGGTCCCGCAGCTGCTGAGAAGGCAGCGCCTTGACGGGAGCGCCGGCATCCTGCCGGCGTGCTCGCCACCTGCCCCGCGTGCCGCCCCTCGTATGGTAGGGCGCCTGCCCTGCGTGCGCACTCGTGTTCTGACGGGGTCCTGCCAGCAGGCGGCTGCGGGCTAAAACCCGCAGGACAAATCCCGAATCCTCTTCCACTCCCGACCCGGCCGCGCAGAGCGCGACCGCACGGCGGCGCAGCCGCTGTTCTTCATTGCTTGGCGCGGGCCCCAGCGCGGCTGCGCCGCGCGTCCCGCTTACGCGCCGGCTGGGCCGGGGACCCCAGCCCGCCCCAGCCCAGCCGACGCGTCGCTCCACCCCAACGCGCACCGCTGCGCGTTGGGGACCCCGGCTTTGGGGGCCGCGCCGCTTCGTTTGCCGGGGGCGGGCTGCCCTGCGGAATTTCGCGGCCTTTCCGCGCCCGCTTTGCTCCCCGAGCAAATGGCGCGGTCCCCGCGAAACGCCCCGCGCTACAATCCATCTCGCGCCATCCCCGGCCGACCGAACAGCCCGCAGGCCCGCCATGCCCGACCCCACCATCACCGAGCACCTCGCCAACGAACGCACCTTCCTGGCCTGGATCCGCACCAGCATCAGCGTCATCGTCTTCGGCTTCGTCGTCGCCAAGTTCGGCATTACGCTGCGCGAGCTCTTCCGCCTGCATCCGGGGCCGGGCGGCGCCGGCGACGTGGCGCAGAGCGGCTGGTCGCTGGGCATCGGCATCGGCTTCATGCTGCTCGGGGTCCTGATGTCGGTGGTCGCCGTCACCCGGTATCACCACACGCGCCAACGGCTGCTCACGGGCCAGTTCCAGCCCGCCGGTCCCATCGTCACCTTCCTCGCCGGCATCACCATCGCCTTCGGCCTCGTCCTCTCCGCCTATCTCCTCCTTACCGGCCTCGGGCACTGAGCCAGCCGAGCCGCGGCGCGGCGGAGCGTGGGGTAGGGCTTCCGCCCTGCGTGCGCTCGCCGTCCGCGGCGGGCGTCCCGGCAACGTCGGGGCCATCGCCCTCCGCTGGGCGGCGGAAGCGACCGGCCGGCTGTCGCCATCGCGGCGGAGCGGCTGCTTCCTGCGCCGTGGGGCGGCCACGGGCGAAAGCCCACGGCACACAGGCTGAAGTCTGTTCCGCGCGCCGGACGCCCCGCGGCGTGCGATCATGCCCGCCGCGCCGCCTCGGCTTCTGCTAGCGTGTACGCATGCTCGTTCGCCGCCGCTCGCCCCTTTCTGCGCTCGCCGTTTGCGCCGCAACCATTTTTGCCGTCGGCATTTCCGCCCGTGCGGCCGTAGCCGCGAACCCAGCCGCGGCGCGCGCGTCGAGGCGCGGCGCCCGCACCGCTGGCAGGATGCCGGCGCTCCCAGCGGCGACGCCAGCCAACCTGCTGGCGGCTACCCCGCCGACGGGCTGGAACAGTTGGGATTCCTTCGCCATGACCATCACCGGCCGCCAGGCCCGCGCCCAGGCGCGCTGGATGGCGGCGCATCTGCGCCGCTACGGCTGGCGCTACTTCGTCATTGATGAAGGCTGGTTTTTGCGCAACCCCCTGGCCCCCGCCCGCGCGGCGCAATATGCCATCAACCGCCACGGCCTCTACGTCCCCGCGCCCAACCGCTTCCCCGGCGGCTTCAAGGCCCTGGCCCATTACCTGCACGGATTGGGCCTGAAGTTCGGCGTGCACCTGTTGCGCGGCATTCCCCGCATCGCCGTCCGCCGCGACCTGCCCATCGCCGGCTCGCATTTCCGCGCCGCGCAGGCGGCCAACCCCGCCGACACCTGCTCCTGGAACAGCGACAACTACGGCGTGCGCGACAACGCCGCCGGCCAAGCCTATTACGACAGCCTGATGCGCCAGCTCGCGGGCTGGGGCGTGGACTTCGTCAAGGTGGATTGCATCGCCGCGCCCTACGACGCGCCCGCCATCCATATGATTCATCGCGCCATCCTGCGCTCCGGCCGCCCCATCGTGCTCAGCCTCTCTCCCGGCCCAGCGCCGCTGGCCCGCGCCGCCGACCTGCGCCGCAACGCGCAGATGTGGCGCATCTCCGGCGACGTTTGGGACCACTGGGGCGCCGATCCGCATGCGACCTGGTCCGAAGGCCTGAAGGGCCAGTTCGCCCGCCTCGCCGCCTGGGCGCCCCACACGGTCCCGGGCCATTGGCCCGACGCCGACATGCTGCCGCTCGGCTACCTCGGCCCCCATCCCGGCCTGGGCCGCCCGCGCTGGAGCCGCTTCACCGCCGCCGAATCCCAGACCATGATCACCCTGTGGGCGATCGCCCGCTCGCCGCTCATGTTCGGCGGCAACATGCTGCGTATGAACCGCGCCACGCTGCGGCTGCTGACCAACCCCGAGGTCATCGCCGTGGACCAAGCCTCCCACGGCAACCGCGCTGTCCGCACCACCGCGGCGACCGCCATCTGGCGCGCCGTGCCCGACCGCGGCCCCGGCATCTACGCCGCGGTCTTCAACCTGGCTTCCCATGCCCGCATTCTCACCGTCACGTGGCGCCAGCTCGGCCTGCCCCGGGGCCGCCGCCGGCTCCGCGACCTGTGGCGGCGCAAGAACATCGGCGCCCATGCCCGCCTCCGCCTCCGCCTCGGCCCGCACGCCTCCGCGCTGTTCCGCATCACGCCCTAGGCAGTTGCCAGGATTTTCCTAGGGATTCCCTATGCCCACGCTGTACGTCGAACATTTTCCCGCCGACCTTTACGCGGCGTTGCGCGCCCGCGCCCGCGCCAATGGCGGCTCCATCGCCGCCGAGACCGTCGCCGCCATCCGGGCGAGCGTGCCCACCGCCGCCGAACTGCGCCGCCGGCGCGCTCTCCTGCGGAAAATCCAGCAATGGCAATCCCGCGCCGGCGGCGCCGCCGGAGCCCCCACCGCCGAGGAGATGATCCGCGAGGACCGTGGCCGTTGACGCGCGTCGTGCTGGACGCCAGCGTTGCCGCGAAATGGTGGCTGCCGCCCGAGCCGGGCACGGCCGAGGCCGTCGCGCTCTTCGTCCGCCATGCCGCCGGCGCGGTAGTTTTTGCCGTGCCCGACCTATTTTGGTCCGAGGTCGCCAACGTTTTCTGGAAGGCGGCCGGACGGCGCCGCATGACGCTGGAGGAGACGCGGACGGCATTCGGCCATCTCACCCAGACGCAATGCACCACCGTGCCCGCGCCCCCGCTGCTGCCGCAGGCGCTGGACCTTTCGCGCGGGCCCCGTACGGCGGGGGGCGGACGGGGCCCCCGGCCCAGCCCGGCGCGCAAGCGGGGCGCCCCGCCAACGGCGGGGCTGGGGCCCGCGCCAATCATTGCCCTCCGATACCGCTGCTCGGTGTACGACGCCCTCTACGTGGCGACCGCCCTGGAATCGAACGCCGTGCTGGTCACGGCGGATGAAGCCCTAGCCCGCGGATTGGCCGCGGAGCTGCCGGTCAAGCTCCTCGGCGCGATCTAAACCCCGCGCCATCGCCGCCAGCAAACCCGCCGCCAGCAGCGCCACCACCAGAAAATCCGCCCCCGCCACTTGCAGCCACCGCTGCGCCCAATGGCCGGGGATCAGTGGAATCACCGCCGCCCAAATCGCCGCCGCCCACAGCAGCGCCGCCGCCGGCCGCCGCCCGCCGCGCCGCGCCAATACCACCCCGGCCACCATCGCCGGCCACAAAACGACCACCAGATCCTCGATATGCGCGAAGGGCATCAGCAGCGCCAGCGCGCAGAACGCCACGCCGTCTATCGCCGCGCCGCGGAAGCGTGGGTCTATTGTCGTCGCCCACGGCGCCTTCCGCTCCGCGCGGCGCTCCCCAGTCATCCGTATTCGCCGCTCGGCTGCCTGCTCGGCCGCCTGTTCGGCTTGCCGTACGGCTGACTGCTCCGCCGCCGGCCCGGCGCCGGGCGCGCTCCGCCGCCACGCCCAGGCCAAAAAGCTCAGATAGCCCAGCGCCTCCAGCGCCAGCCACAGGCGGCTGACCGCCGCGTCGGACCAATCGGCGACATGGATCCGCGGATACGCGCCGCCGGTCGCCGCCGCCGGCGCGCGGCTGAGATAGCGCGTCAGCACGCCGCGCAGCGACTGGCTGGGGTACCACACTGATCCCGCTTCGAGCGCCGTCGTCCGTTCCTGCGCCTCCCATTGCCGCAGCAGCCGCCAGTTGCCGCGCCAGCCGAAGGCCACCGCCGGCGCCAGGGTCAGCGCCACCAGAAATAATGCCGCCAAACCGGCGGCGCGAAACCGCCGCCGCGCCAGCCAATAGGGCAGGAAAAATAGCGGCCAGACTTTGATCGCCGCCGCCAGCGCCAGCAGCAACGCGGCGGCCGTGGCGCGGCTGCCGCGCGCCGGCGCGCCGGAAGGGCCCGTCGCCAGCAGCAACGCCGCCGCCACCAGCGCAAAAATGTAGAACTGCACGTTGCCGTAGCGGAACTCGACCAGCAAGTACGTCGCCGCCAGCAGCACCGGAACCAGCGCCGCCACCCAGCGCCGGTAATCCTCGCGCGGCCGCAGCCGCCGCGCCAATGTCCCCGCCAGCGCCGCCAGCGTGACCACCTTCCCCGCCGCCCACAGCCCCGCCGCCCATGCCCGCGACAACCAGGTCAGCGGCACGAACAGCAGCACGAACAGCGGCGGATAGCGGTAGTACATCGGCCAGCCCAGGCCGCTGTTGGGCCCATACAACGGCCCGCCATGCCGCCGCCACGCCAGCGCCGTGGCGTAGTAGACGGGAAAATCCACCCCCCGGCGCGCCGCCCACCAGCCCGCCGCCGCCGCGGCCAGCGCCACCGCCGCCCACGCGATCCGCCGTTCCGTTTGCCTCAAGCGCTCAATCTACCACCGCGTCCCGCGAGGACGGCTCAGCCGCCCGGTTATTGCCTGGCGCAGGCCCCAGCCCTACCGCTGGCGGGGCGCCGGGCGTTGCTCGGCGCGGGCGCGCCCGGCTGGGGGGGCCCCGCCCTCAATATTTCTCCTCGACGGTATAGGTTACCGTCGCCGCGCCTCCCGCCGGCACGCGCAGCTCGAAGCGCGCGGTCTGGGCGTTGGGCCGGGTAAAGGGTTGGCTCGCGTGCAGGATGGTCCAATCCCCGCGCAACGTCTCATCATCCCGCACCCGCTCCGCCCGCGGCCCGCCGTTGCGCACGCGGATGCGATAGGTGGCGCGGTACTGGCGCGGCGCGATCATGTGAAACGCCGCCAGCGTCCGCCGCGCGCGCAAATCAAACGCCTGGCCCAGCCGCAGGCGCAGCGTCCCGCCCGCGGCGGTGTCCGGCAGCGCATCGGCGCCGAGAAAGACATCGCCGCCCGGCTCCGCCGGCCCAAGGGCCTTCCCGCCGGCGCTTTCGCTGACAGGCCCGTAGACGCGCACCACCCCGCCCGGTAGCGCCCGGCCCAGCCCCGCCGCCGCGGTGTTGGCGAGGCGCAGCTCCACCGCCACTGGTTCCCGCTCGACGGCGCCCGCGGTCTGCATCGGGCCGAAATAAGCCGCCCCGCCCTGAACCACATACCGCTGGTGGACCGGAACCCGCGCTGCCCGCAGCCATGGCGCCTGCGTCTCCCCTTGCGGCGCCAAACTCACCGGCCGCCGCAGGGTGAATAAATGATAGGCGTAGGCGCGTTGCGCGCTGACCAAAGAGGGCGCTGCGGCCGGTGCGGCCAGCGAGCCGGCCACGATGCCGCCCAGAAAGCGGCGCGGCGGCGGCGCCGCCGAGTTCACCTGCCCAGCTACCAGGCGCAGCCGCGCATCGCGATACGCCACGCCACTGCGGTTCTCGACGGCCATATCCGCGCTCAGCTCGCCGCTGGCGCCGCCCGCCGCCAGCGTCAGCGCATAGGCGGCATGCCAATCCAACTCGCGTGTCAGGTATCGCGCCGCGAGCGTCACCGCGCCGCGGCGGCGGCTATGCAGCCGCCAGACCAGCGTGGGTTGCGCGAACAAATCCGGCGGCAGCCGCGGCGCCTCGAAGGCGGGGAGATCGCCGGGACCGTGCACGACGTAATGCCCGTTCACCTCCCAGATCTGCCCGCCATTGTCGGCGACCAGTCTTTCCGGAACCCTCACTTGCTGCATCCCGCCTGCGACCCGCCGGGTCTGGATTAGCGTGACCGTTTTCCCTTGATAGGCCTTCAGCAGCGCCGCCGGCGTCAGCGTGGCCGGGTGAAACGCCTGCTGTTCGAGTTGCGCAGCGCCGGCGGGCCGCACGCGCAGCCGCACGCTGTCGGCCAGCAGCGCCGCGGGCACGTCCTGATATCGCAACACGACCGCCCCGGCCGGCAGCGTCACGCGCCGCCGCTCCCGCACCAGCGCCAAGCCGTTGTTGTAGACCGTCACGGTGACGGATTTGCGCTGTGCCGCCGTGCTCACCACTTGCCGGGGCCGGGGGGCGCCGCCGCGCCGGAGACTGCGCCCTGCAACAACCGGCACGGGATGGCGGGCCGTCGGCGCCTGCGCCGCCCAGCCGGCCCCTGTTATCGCCATCGCGACCGCCATCGCCGCCACTGCCGTCCCGCGCGCCGTAGCGGCGCATCCCCAAAGCCTCATTTCCGCCTCCCGCCCCATTAGACACCAGCAGTCACTCTCCGTTCCGCGCGCCGGCCTTTCGCTCCCGTAAGCCGGGCTTTCGACTTGCTAGGATACTCAGTTGCACTTTGGCCGCCTCCGGGAGGGGCGCTCCATGCCGATCACTTTCCACCGCCGGCGCCCTGGCGCCCGCCGACTCGCGCTCGCCGCTACCGCGCTCCTCGCACTCACCACCATCGCCGCGGCGGTACAGCCGCCGTCTTCCGCCGTATACGTGCAGCATCGCGGCGACACCTGGGCGCTGGGCAATGCCTATCTGGAGCGCGACCTCGCCGTCTCCGGCGGCGTCCTCGGCACGATCGCCATCGTCAACAAGCTGGACCAGCGCACCTACTCGGTCGGCGGCGGCGAGTTCCAGCTCCAGTTGATCCGGGAGCGGGTCGGCTACACCTTCGGCGAGCAGAACCCCTGGACGCTGACCGCGGCCGACTTCATCGCCGGCCCGCCGCGCGTCACCGCGCTGCCCGGCGGCGGCCGGCGGCTCGCCTTTCCCCTGCGCCTGCGCCGCTCCCCCGGCTACGACGCGCCGGGGTTGGCGGTGACGCTCACCTATGAGTTGCGCCCTGGCGATTTCTACACCCGCCAGTGGCTGACGCTCCGCATTTCCGGCACGGGCACGTATTTCATTGACCGCGCCGCGCCCTTCCGCGCCCGTGTCGGCGTGGCGCGGTTCCGCCTGGGCGGCTTCGGCCAGCCGCTGTTCACCCGCGATCTTTTCTTCGGCCTGGAATATCCCACCTCCATCAACACCGCCCGGCGCCGCTCCGCCGCCGCGCCGCTGATCACGCTGGACCGCGTGGTCGGCCGGGACATTCCCGCCGGCGGCTACCGCACCCAAAGCGCCGTCATCGGCGTCGCCCCGCTGGATGCGGTGCACCGCCAGTTCCTGCGCTACGTCGCTCGCATGCGCGTCGCCCCGGTGCGCCCCTATCTGCTCTACAACACCTGGTTCGACATGCCCGGCAAGCGCCAGAACCTTGCCTTGCTGCTGCGCCGCGTGGCCCAGTTCCATCGCCTGCTGGGCCGCTATCACCTGCATTTCCAGTCCTTCGTCCTCGATGATTCCTGGGACAGCCGCAACCATTTATGGCGCGTCAGCCACCGGCGCTTCCCCGGCGGCTTTCTGCCCCTGGTGCGCGCCTTGGCCGGCCAGCTCGACACGCATCTCGGCCTGTGGTTCGGCCCCATCGGCGGCTATGGCCACCGCGATTGGCGGCTGGCGGCCGGCCGCAAGCTGGGCATGGAAATCACCAGCAACGGGCAATATCTCTGCCTGGCGGGGCGCAAGTACCGCCGGTATTTTTCCCAAACCCTGCTGCGCGACCAGCGCCGCTACGGCGTCAACTATTTCAAGCTCGACGGCATTCCCTTCGGCTGCAACAATCCCAATCACGGCCATCCCGTCGGCATCTATTCCCGCGAAGCCGACGCCCGCGTCTTCATTCATCTGCTGAAAGCCCTGCGCGCGCAAAATCCCCGCGTCTTCCTCAACGCCACCACCAGCATTTGGCTCAGCCCCTGGTGGCTAAAGTACGCCGACACGGTGTGGATGGGCGGAGCCGATTCCGGCTATCTCCCCACCGTTCCCACGCTCCAGCCACGGCAAAGCGCCATCAGCTACCGCGACTCGGTCCTGTACAACGACTTTGTCGCGCACCACGCCCAGTTCCCGCTCAACTCCTTGATGACCCACGGCATCATCCGGGGAAAATACAATCTCCTCGGCGGCGCGCATGAGCCGCTGCGCCAGTGGGACGACGCGATCATGCATTACTTCAGCGTCGGCAACATGATGTACGAGCTGTATATCACCCCCTCCATCCTCAGCCGCTCCGCCTGGAGCTCGCTCGCCGCCGGCATTCATTGGGCCCAGGCTAACGCCCATCCGCTGCTGGCCAACAGCACCATGGTCCTCGGCGATCCGGCCCGCCGCCAGGTTTACGGCTTCGTCCACGCCTCCGCCGCCAAGACCTTCATCATGCTGCGCAACCCCTTTGTCCGCCCGCGGCAGGCGGTCCTGCCGCTGAACGCGCATAACGGCTTCGCCGCGCTGCGCGGCGCCGGAGCGATGACCGCGCAGGTGGTCTATCCCTACCGCGAAACGCTGCGCCGCATCGCCTTCGGCGGAACGCTGCGGATGGAGCTGGGCGCGTATCAAGAAAAGGTCATCGAGCTGCGGCCCGCCGCCGCGGCCCACCTCGCCGTGACCGGCGCCCGCTATGCCGCCGTCTGCGGCGCCGGCGGCGCCGGCTGCCGTCTGCGGCTCTATGCCCCCGCCGGCGCCAATCCCGCCATCACCGTCGCCTCGCCCGGCGCCGCGCCGCGAACCCAGCGCGTGCACTTTGGCCGCGCCGGTCAGACGGCGGTGGATGAGCCGCGGTTCACCGCCCCCCGCCTCGTTGAGGATGGTCCCGGCGCCGCCCACCTGCGCCTGCACGTGACCGTGCCGCCGGACTTCAACCGTGCGCAGCTCGCCGTCCTATGGCAGCCGCCGAAACCCGCGCCCGGCATCACCGCCACCGGCCAGGATAGCGGCCGCACCGTCGTGCTACAAACCGTAACCGGCCGCGGCGGCCAAGCCGGGCAGTGGATTTGGTTCCACCTCCCGCTGGCGCCGGGCGCGCACGCGCTCAGCATCCAATTCCGCCGCTCCGCGGGCTTGCCCCACGGCGCCCGCGTTTCCGTCTGGCTGTTGGCTAATCGCCGGCTCGCCGAGCGCACGCTGCCCTTGCGCCTCCCGTCCGGCGCGCCCCTCCCAGGCCGGAACGCCCCGCCCACCCGCGAAAACGAAAAGGCGGAGACCTATTCCCTGCTGACCCGCACGCTGCCCTAGCCTGCCGCGCGTTCACGCCTGGGCGGAGCCGGCCCGCGGCCCACGCAGCGGCGTGGGCCGCGGGCGCACGGCGCGGCGCTCGTGAGCCCGGATGCCGCCGCCCGGCCGCCTCGCCGCATTCAGCCCATCCTGGACCCATCCTGGCGCGTGGCAGCCAACCCCAGCGCACACGGTTGTATTCCTCTGATCCTGGAGCCTAGCGGCGCCCCGCCCCATGCGGGTCTTTCTTGTCAACCCCAGCTTCCTGTCGTTCGGAACGGGCGTCATGACCCCACGCTGGATGTACGTCCTGGCCAGTGCTCCGCTCCCGGAAGGAGCCGATCTTTGCTTGCACGACGAAACCTTGGAGCCGTGGGACCCGGCGGTCGTCCTCCCTGGCGATGTGGTGGGCATCAGCCTCCACACAGGCAATGCACTGCGCGGCTATCAACTGGGCTGCGCCGCCCGCCAATGCGGAGCCTGGGTCGTATACGGCGGCATTCATGCCACCCTGTTTGTCGAGGAAGCGCGTAGCCGCGGCGAGGCCCATGCCGTGGTGACGGGTGATGGTGAAGGCGTTTGGCCCTCGGTCCTGAAGGATTGTCAGGGTGGCGCTCCTCGGCCTCTTTACGCCGGAGGGCATTTGCCGCCAGAGTCGTTGGGGCGCGCCCGCTGGGACCTTCTGCCGAAAAACAAGTACCTTTGGGCCACCGTGCAGACGGTCCGCGGCTGCCCCAAACATTGCTCCTTTTGTTCCGTGTGGAGAACCGACGGCCAACGTCCACGGCAGCGCGCGGCGGACGCGGTGCTGGAGGAACTCGTGGACCTGCGCCGCCGCGGCTTCCGCTTCATCGTCCTGGCGGACGATAACTTTTACCCGGTTTCGCTGGCGGATCTCCGCCATGCGGCGCGGCGCTCCGACCCCGCCCATCGGGTGCACCTCGCTCAGTTGCGGGCGGAACGCTTGGCGATGCTGCGGCGCCTCGCGCTGCTGCCGCCAGACATGGTGTTCTTCACGCAAATCACCATGGAGGCGGCCGAGGACCCAGAGTTCCTCGACGCGATGCGGCGTGCGCGCATCAAGGGCGTACTGGTCGGGGTTGAATCCATTACCGCCGGCGGACTGAAGGATGTGTACAAGGACTTCAACGCCGCGGGCGAGGAACTGGAGCAGCGCCTGCTGGCGTTTTCCCGCCACGGCGTTCACGTGCTCGGCTCCTTCATTTTTGGCCTGCCCAGTGACACGCGGGAAACGTTTGCCGCCACCGCCGCGCTCGCCGATCGGGCACGGCTAGCCTTCGCGCAATTCGTGCCCCTGACGCCGCTCCCCGGCACGATTGACTTCCAGCGCTGGGAGGCGGCGACGCGGGCGGGTCCGGCGCCGCTCGCCGGGCCGGCGCTGACGCGCTATTGGCTCATCCCGCCGCATTCCCGCCCGCGGGTCAACTGCCATCATCCCCTGCTCTCCCCGGAGGATATCCACCGCGGCACGCAGTTGGCGTGGGATCGCTTCTACGCCTGGCGCGCGGTTTGGCGGCGCTCCCGCCTGGCGCCCAACTGGAAAGCACGGGCGGCGTTCGTTCTGATTTCCAAGCTCTATCGCCAAATGTACGCGGGAACCGGATTCGCCGCCGACAGCGCCCGCGCCCACCGCGCCGCGTTGTGGTCGCGCTGCCTGGGCCGCGCCTGCCGCCGGCTGTTCGCCGCTCGACCCATGCCGCGCATGACCTTGGCCGAGGAAACCCCCGAACCCTTGCCCGTTAGCTCGCCCTAGCGAGCGCCGGTTCCGGCCCGCAATCGGGCGCTCGGAACCGGCGGGCGGGGGCGCAAGCTTACTTGCTAGCCGCGGAGCTGGAGTACCGGTTCAGCGTCGCCAAAAAGGCGCGAGCTGAAGGCGGCACCTGGGCCTGGCCGTGCAGGACGCTTTGCCATCTCCGGCGCCCGTACATCGCGCTGTTCCCGGTATTGTCGGGCTGCACGACATCGCCATTGAGGCTGACTCCCGCGAAGGCGCCGCGGCTGCGTGAGTAGGTCAGGATTTCAGCGTTCGCGGAAATGTCCGTGGCCGCGCTGGCCTGCCGCCCCACCGGGCCTGCCGCTGCGCTGGCGGCGCCGCCGATCCGCACCTTGTTGGCCAGCAGGCTCTCGAGTCCCTTTTGCTTCCGGAACACCATGATAACGTCCGTGGACTGCCCGCCAATCTGCAATCCCCAACTGCCGCCTCCGACTTGAATGAAGATTGGCGCGCTCCAGGCATGCCCGTTGCGGCAGGTGGCTACCCCCTTGCCATAGGTGCCGCCAAAGCCAAAGGCGAAGTTCTTTTGCGCCGGCACGATCGCAATGCACTGCGCACCCTCGAGAATTTCCCGAGGAATGCCGCGATCGGGGGTTTGCATGATCTCCTTGAAGACCTGATTCGCGGCTTGAATGCGGCCCACGTCATCCTGTTTGTTCGATGAGGCGAAGGCAGGCGCCAGGACGCCGAGCGCCAACACCACGATAAGAGTTCGAGTTCCCATTGGCCATTCCCCTTCTTCTGGTCTACTTGGGTAGACTATGGCGGCGCCAGCCGGCCCGCTGTTTCTTTTTGGATACAACCGAGCGACCTGCAATCGCGTTCCGCCGGCAAACCCATTTCGGTACGCGGGACGATTAACCACTATCGATGGGCGCGGGTCCCAGCCCCGCCTGCGGCGGGGCGACCCGCCCCTCGTGGGGTAGGGCTCCTGCCCTGCGTAGCGTCGCCCTCCCGGGCGGCGCAATGTCACCGCCTCGCCCCCGCGAAGAAAGTGGGATAGCCGTCTCGGCTGTCCGCCCCGCGCCACCCCGGCCGCGCCCAGCGCGACCGCACGCCAGCCAGAGGCATACCCCACCATCCCAGTGGCGCAACTAGCCGCGCGATTGGCCGAGTCGCGCCCGAGCCCGGCACACGGTGCGCCCGACCCAGCGATGCGGGGAGCCCACAGGCCCATCCCCTCAGCCCTCGCCCAGCACCAGCTTGGCGATGGTTTGCAGCTGCATGTGCGACGTGCCTTCGTAGATCTTGCCGATCTTGGCGTCGCGGAAATACTTCTCCACCGGATAATCCTTCACGAAGCCGTAGCCGCCGTAGATCTCCACCGCCTGCGAAGCGGCGCGTTCGGCCACCATGGAGGAAAAATACTTCGCCATCGCAGCCTCGCGCAGGAACACCTGCCCGGCGTCCTTCATGCGCGCGGCGTTGTACACCATCAGCCGCGCCGCCTCCAGCTCCGTCGCTAGGCGCGCCAACTCGAACTGGATGGATTGGAACGTGGCGATCGCCTTGCCGAACTGCTTCCGCTCGCGGGCGTAGGCGGCGGCGTGCTCCAGCGCGCCGCGCGCCAGCCCGATCATCTGCGCGCCGATGCCGATCCGGCCCTCGTTCAGCGTTTCGATGGCGATCTTGTAGCCCTTGCCCGCCTCGCCCAGCAGGTTTCCAGCGGGAAGGCGGCAATTTTCCAACAGCAGTTCGCAGGTGCTGGAGGCGCGGATGCCCAGCTTGTCTTCTTTTTTGCCCACCGCAAACCCCGGCCGGTCGCGCTCCACCACGAAGGCGGAGATGCCGCGGTAACCCAGGCTGGGGTCCATGGTGGCGAAGACGATGAACAGCGAAGCCTCTAGCGCGTTGGTGATCCACAGCTTGCGGCCATCCAACACCCAATCCTTGCCGTCCTGCCGGGCGCGGGTCTGCAAGGCGAACGCGTCGCTGCCCGAGGCGGGCTCCGACAACGCATAGGCGCCGACCCATTCCTGCGCCATTTTCGGCAGCCAGCGCCGCTTCTGTTCCTCGTTGCCCCAGCGCAGCAGAGCATTGTTCACCAGCGTGTTTTGCACATCCACCACCACGCCGGCCGAGGCATCCACCGCCGACAGCTCTTCCACCGCCAAGATGGAGTCGAAAAACGTGCCGCCGCCGCCGCCCATGGCCTCGGGGATTTGAATGCCCATCAAGCCCAGGCCGAAAAAACTGCCAATCAAACCCGGGTCGAAATGGGCGCTCTCGTCCATCTCGCGGACTTTGGGCTGGAGTTGCTGGCGGGCGAAGTCGCGCACCGAGGCGCGCAATAATTCTTCGTCTTCAGACAGGGTCGTTAAGGCTGGGGTCATGGCGACAGGCCAGTATAGCGACGCGGCGAAGCCGCATCGCAACCATTGATGGGCGCGGGATCCCAGCGCCGCCTGCGTCGGGGCGTCCCGCTTTGACTGGCGCGGAGCGGAGCGCCGCTTACGCGCCTGGCAGGGCCCGGGAGTCCCGTGGGGCCCAGCCCGGCGGTTGCCTGGCGTGAGGCGTTGCCTCGCCTGCGCGTCGCCGACCGGCCGCTTCCTGGCGAAGTAAGGCGTTTCCGGGAACCATCCAGCCGGTCAACGGCAAGGCCCAGTACAGGGCCGCCTATAGGCCCCGTTACCAAGATGATGCTGCCCGTAGCGAGAAAGGCACTGGACCCGAACGGCCAGGCCCGCAAGCGGTTGCAACGGAGGGAGGAATCGGCTACTCTATTCAGCGTTTTCCCCCCTTCGGTCGCGGTGGTGGGCCGGACCAACCAGCGATTTCGGTCGTGCAGTGGAACCGGTTTTAGGGCCCGAGGTCCTGAAACTTTTTCCAAGGTGTCGGCGTCCAATGGGCCGAAGGGAGTTGCGCACTCATTAATCGAATCGTCACCGGCCAGGCGGTGGGTGGGCCGGCGGAAGGAGGTGAGCCGTATGTCGGCAGTGTTGGACGGATTGAAAGCGAAAATTCATTGCCCCATGTGCACCCGCACCGTGGATGGGGTCGCCATCCCCGAAGTGCGAATGGGGCGTTCACGTCTACGCGTTATGCCGGGTCAGAAATGCAGCCGTTGCCACGCTTCTTTGGATGCTGGGTACGTGCTCGAGCTGCTGCCCGATAATGACCAACCGTCGAGCAAGGGACGGCGCGCCGCTTAGTCGCCGCACCCACGAGACTGTTTTGTTCTCCACGAGAGGGCCGCGGGACGTTGGTCCCGCGGCCCTTTGCATTCCATCGCTGATTCCCGCCAGCCGTAATGATCCGCACCGTTATCTTCGATCTTGGGCGCACGCTGGTGCCCTTCAGCTTTGACCGCTTAAATCCATCGCTCGACGGCTGCCGCGAGCAGGCGATGCGGCTGATGATGCCGCTGGAAGTCGGCCAAAGCGATTGGGACCGCTTCGTCGCTGAGTTGGGCGGGCTGGTGGGCGTGCCGGCCGAGGAATTTGCCGCCTGGTGGTGCGGCATCTTCGATTTGCAGCCGCTGGTTTCCCCCGCCTGGCTAGCCGAGCTGCGGCGCAGCTATCGTCTGGGGCTGCTGTCCAACACCCATGCCTGCCACTTCGCGTACTTGCGCCGGCAACTGCCGTGGCTGGAGGATTTCGATTTCCACATCTTGTCGCATGAGGTTGGCGCGGTGAAGCCGCAAGCGCCGATCTATGCCGCCGCCGAGCGCGCAGCACGCTGCCGCCCGGGAGAAATTTTGTATTTCGACGACGTGCCGGAATTCGTCACCGGCGCCGCGGAGCGGGGCTGGCGGGCGGAGCGGTTCGTGAACGAAGCCACGGCCCGGGCGGCGTTTCATCGCTGGACCGGCTAGGTTGCCGGGCGTCGGCCCCAGCCGGTTCTCTCGCTCGGGCGAGCCGCGACGTTCTTTCGTGCGCCGTGGGCGCACAGGGCGGCTCGCGGCCTTCCCCCACCTGCTCTGCCCCCGCGCAAAAGGCGCGGCCCCCGCGAGAGGACGCTGGACTCGCCTGGGCCGATTGCGATTCAGTCCCGCGCCAGCAGCGCCTGCAAAGCTTCCAGCGCGGCCTGGCACTGCTGGCGGCTGACGTCCAGATGCGTGACCAGGCGCACCGAGTCGGGACCGGCGGCGCCGGCGAGGACGTTACGGGCGGCGAGCTTTTCCACGAATTTGGCCGCCGGCTCGCCCGTTTTGGCCACGCCAAAGATGACGATGTTGCTCTGCACCCGGCCGGGGTCCAGCTCGGCGCGGGGCAGGTTGGCCAAGCCCGCGGCCAAAAACGCGGCGTTAGCGTGATCCTCGGCCAGCCGCGCCGGACCCTTCTCCAACGCCACCAAGCCGGCGGCGGCCAAAATGCCCGCCTGGCGCATGCCGCCGCCGAGCATTTTGCGCGCGATGCGGGCGCGATGAATGAACTCCTCGTCGCCGATCAGCATGGAGCCCACCGGCGCCCCCAGGCCCTTGGACAGGCAGAACATCACCGAATCGAAGCCCCGCGCCAGTTCCTCGACTGGCCGCCTGAGGGTGGTGGCGGCGTTGAAAATGCGGGCGCCATCCAGATGCACCGGAATGCCCAGATCCCTGGCGCGGCGGCAGATTTCCGCCGCGACCGGCGGCGGGGTCACGATGCCCCCGGCCATGTTCAGCGTGTTCTCCACGACGATCAAGCCGGTGCGGGCGCGGTGATACGGCGCCTCTAGCGATAGCGCCGGCGCCAGCGCCGGCCACGTTAGCACGCCGTCCGCGGTCAACACCGGGCGGATCAGACAGCCGGAGAACGCCCCGGGCATGGCCATTTCGTAGTTGTAAATATGCGCCCGGCTTTCGCAGAGGATCTCCTGGCCGGGACGGGTATGCAGGTGGATGGCGATCTGGTTGCCCATCGTGCCGGTGGGCACGAACAGCGCCGCCGGCCGGGCAAACAGCTCCGCCGCCCGCTGCTCCAGCCGGTTCACCGTCGGGTCCTCGCCGTAGACGTCGTCGCCGACCTCGGCGTTGGCCATGGCGCGGCGCATCTCCTCGCTGGGCCGCGTCACGGTGTCGCTGCGCAGATCAATCACCCGCTCCTCGCGCTCGCGTCGCATCGCCGCCGCGCCGGCCGCTTCGCCGGGCCCCAACTGCGCCTCCACTCCGGTCATTCCCTTGGGTGCGAATCGTCCTCGCATGCAGTCCTCGCGAAAGTCTCCATGATCCCCGTCAGGCCAAAAACCGCGCGAACACCTCATTGGCCAGCAGCCGACCGCGGTCGGTCAAAGCCAGCCGTCCGGCCCTCTGGCGCAACAGCCCCGCGGCGGCCATTTCCGCCGCCGCCGGCATCTTCGATTGTACCGGCGCGGCGCCGAACTCCCGCTCCAGCGCCCGCCAGCCGACGCCGGCGTTGCGGCGCAGGCCCAGGAAAAACGCTTCCTCCAGTTCCTGTTCGGCGCTGAGCGCGCCGGCTTCGGCCCGCGGCAGGCGTCCCGCGCCGAGCTC
>DAHUYO010000077.1 GCA_027315185.1 Acidobacteriota bacterium | reverse complement strand
CAGGCCGAGCGGGTCAATCCCCAGCTGGCCAAGCAAATCATCCCCGGCCGCGTGCACCCCAGCGTGATCGGCCAAATGATGATGGCCCAGGCGCTGCTGCGCGCCTGGCATGCCCCCGGCACCGTCGCCCGCGTTCACCTCACCGCCTCAGGCAACGTCGCCGCCGCCGTCAACGCCCGCATCACCCATCTCGCCGCCTCCGGCGGCGGCTTGCGCTGGACCGAGCGCGACGGCAGCTTGCCGCTGCCCTTCCTCGGCCTGCACGCCAAATGGCCGCAGTTTCCCAAATGGGAGATGTATCTGCCGCCGCAGGCCAAGCCGGGCTTCACCGACCCCGCCGCCGCGCTGGTGGACCGCCTCAGCGGATTCACCCGCGATCTGGACCAAGAACCCCTTCAGGTCACCGGCCTGCATTCCGGGCAATACCGGCTGGCCATTGACGGCCAACCGGTGGGAACTTTTTCGGCGGCCCAGCTCGCCGGCGGCGTCAACCTAGCCCGCTACATGACCCCGATGATGCGCCAGGCGTACCAGGTGGACAACCTGGTCTGGGAGGAGATCGCCGCCCATTTCGTTCCCTGGCGTTACGTCCAGACCAGCCTGCAAAACTTTGCCGCCAGTTGGCCCGGCGGCAAGGGCAAGAAGCTGCCGGTCAATGTCTATAACAACTCCGCCGCCGCCCGCGCCGTCACCGGCACCCTGCGCGCCATGCACGGCCTGCTGCGCGCCATCGTCGCCCAGGAGTACCGCGCCAACCAGCCCCGCCCCCACCGCTTCACGCTGGCCCCGGTCCGTTAACCGGGCCTACGCGGGAACGCGACGCGAACCGGTTGGCGAATTGGAGAATGAGATGATCCCGAAGCAGCGCCAGATCGAAGTTCCGCTGCTGACGGTCCTGGCGGGCCGCGGCGGCAGCGCCCGGCCCTCCGAAGTCTTTGAGGACATCAAGAAGCATCTCCCCGGCCTCACCCAGGCGGACCTGTTGGAGCTCCGGCCAACCGGGGAGAGCAGGTTCGAGAATACCGTCCGCTGGGCCCGGCAGACACTCGTCCAGCGGGGTGAGGTATCGAGCCCGGCGTATGGTGTATGGGCGATCACCGACAAAGGGAGGGCGCGGCTGGCGGTGGTCAGCGCCGATGCTCCGGCCAGCGGGCAAAAGCCCGCCGAGCCGGCCGACGGTACGCCCGCGGGCACGATGCCGGTCCCGCAGGTCGTGGGGCCGTCTCAGGGGGCCTTCAACCTGGAGGAGGCCCATGATGACTACGTCGAGGCCTTCACGAACCGCGTTCTCCAGGCCCTCCGGGAGATATCGCCCGCGAAGTTCGAGCAGTTCGCCGCCAAGCTGGTGGAGGCATACGGATTCTGGAACGTGAAAACCACTAACGCGGTCACCGCCCCGGACGGCGGCATCGACGGTGAGGGCGACCTTAGGGTCGGCCTCGCCAAGCTCCATGCCGCCTTCCAGTGCAAGCGGTGGAAGGGCCCCGTTCCGCGGCCTGAGATCGACAAATTCCGTGGGGCAATCCAGGGCCAATGCGAGCACGGCTACTTCTTCACCACCTCCCGGTTCACCGAGGAGGCGCAGAAAGCCGCGATTAAGCCGGGGACAGTTCCGATATTCCTGTTCGACGGGCCAGAGATCGTAAAGATCATGATCGAAAAGCGGCTCGGCGTGATCCGTACCCCGATAGAGGTCTACCGGGAGCGAATTGAAGCCATCCTCGAACCGTCCGCTGGTTGAAGAGACGCGCTGCCGCGCCGATTACACCCAGACGTCGTTGGGGGCGGTGCGGTCGCCGCCGGTTTCGCCGGTGTTGCGTACGCCCCGCGGTTCGATCAGCAAGAGCTTGACCTCGCCGCCCTCGGTGCAGGGCCGGTGCTCGACGCCCTTCGGCACCACGTACATCTCCCCCGGCCCCAGGCGGACCGCGCCGTCGCGCATTTCGATGCGCAGGGTCCCTGCCAGCACGATGAACGCCTCATCGGTGTCGGCGTGATGGTGCCAGATGAACTCGCCATCCAGCCGCGCCAGCTTGAACTGGTAATCGTTCATCTCCGCGATCACCCGCGGCTGCCACGGCGCCGGAATGCGCGCGAATTTCGCGGCGAAATTGACCGCCTGATAGTGCATGCTTTCCGCCCTTTCCGCATCGAGTGTAGCGCCGCGCCGGAGATCCCCCGACGCCGTGGGTGACCAGCCAACTTCGGCCGCCAGGCTATCGTGGCGCTATGGGCAAGCCGATTAATTTGTACGAGGCCAAAACCCAGCTTTCGGCAGTGGTGGAGCGCGCGGCCCAGGGCGAAAAGATCGTGATTTCCAAGGCCGGGGCAAGCCCATGGCCAAGCTGGCGCCGCTGGCGCAGCGGGTCAAGCGCCGCTAGAGGCCTGCGGCGAGAACCGGATGGGCGTGACTTGGGTGGCGCCGGATTTCGAGGAAGACCTGCCTCTGGAGCTGCTCCTCGATGAAGACGCGGCGCGCGGACCAGGCGTGTAATGGCTCGGTGGCTGCTCGACACCCACATCTTGCTGTGGCTTGATGCCGAACCGGAGAGAATCCCACGGCAGATTTTGGCGCAGTTCGACCGCGTGGAGACGGCCTATTTCAGCGCCGCCTCGGTGTGGGAGCCGGGGTTCAAGCGCAGCGCGGGCAAGATTCGCTTCGACGGCCGCGTCACGGCATTTGCCGAACGTGCCGGTCTGGCGGAACTGCCCGTTGCGGCCCGCCACGCGGAAGCAGCGGCCGCTCCGCCCTTGCACCACAAGGATCCGTTTGACCGCATGCTGGTCGCACAGGCTATCGCCGAGGGGTTGACCTTGGTGACCGCCGACCAGCGTCTGCGCGCCTATCCCGTGGCCCTATTGGGGTTCTAGCGCCGCGGTCGCCGGACCCAGGTTCCGGCCGTGCCAAAGGGCGATCGTCCGCCGCGCCAAGCGCGAACCCGGCGATGCGACAGTTACCGCCGCGCAGGTCTCGCGGCGACGCGGAAAGGCCCCGAGCGCCTGCGGGCATCCGGCGTCGGCAGCCGAAGCCCAGCCCCAGCCCGGCGAGGCGGAACGTGCGACGATGCCCCGCGAAAGCGTGCGTCTGGAATTGGGCGGCCGAACCGCCTGCTCTGGTACAATCCTGGCGGCGGGGCATTGAGGAGAGACGAATGGCCGAACCATTGGGTGAAGCGTTGGGCATGGTGGAGACGCGGGGGCTGGTGGCGATGATCGAAGCCGCCGACGCCATGGTCAAGGCGGCCAAAGTCACCGTCGTGGGCTGGGAAAAAATCGGCTCCGGGTATGTCACCGCGCTGGTTCGCGGCGATGTCGCCGCCGTCAAGGCCGCCACCGACGCCGGCGCCGCCGCCGCCCGCCGCGTGGGCGAGCTGGTCGCGGTGCATGTCATCCCCCGGCCCCATTCCAGCCTGGAAGACACCCTGCCGATCGGCAGGGCCGGTGTCGCGGCCAAGGGCGGAGCCAACGGCTAGCCGCCGGGAACCCTCATGATTTTGGCGCGGGTGATCGGCACCGTGGTGGCCACGCGGAAAGACCCGCGGTTGGAGGGGATGAAGCTGCTCATCGTGCGGCCCGTGGATCCGCAGGGCAAGGATCAAAGCGGCTATTTGATCGCCGTGGATACGGTCGGCGCCGGCGTGCGGGAAAAAGTTCTGGTGGTCCAGGGCAGTTCCGCCCGCATGCCCGCCGCTTGCCAGGATCGCCCCGTGGACGCCGCCATCATCGGCATCGTGGACAGCCTTCAGGCCGAACCATGAGGCGCCTACCGCAGCAGCGGCAGCGGTGCGGTGGGCGGTGCGCCGCCAGCGCTTTGGAGGCGGCATGCAGTTAGCCCGGGTGATTGGCGCCGTGGTCGCCACGGTCAAGGATGCGGATCTGGTGGGCAAAAAGCTGCTCATCTTGGCGCCGCTCGCGCCTTCGGGCCAGCCCAATGCCGCCGCCAGCGTCGTCGCTCTTGACGCCGTCGGCGCCGGCGTTGGCGAATTGGTTTACTTCTGCCGCGGCCGGGAAGCCAGCCTGGCTTGGGAGCGCGGCGCCCCGCCGCCGCCCACCGACGCCGCCGTCGTCGGCATCGCCGATCCCGCCGCCAACCCCGGCTTGTTTGCCGGCGCCGCCACGGAGTCCCGGCGATGATCCTGGGCCGCGTGGTCGGCGCCGTGGTGGCGACGCGCAAGCATCCCAGCCATGAAGCGAGAAAGCTGCTGCTCGTGCAACCGCTCGACCTCGCCGGCGGCGATGACGGCGCGGCGCTGGTCGCGCTCGACGCCGTGGATGCCGGCGTCGGGGACCGCGTCTTGCTGGTCCGCGAGGGCTACTCCGCCATGACCGCCGTCGGCCGCCCCCGCTCGCCGATCAGCACCGCGGTCATTGGCGTGGTGGATACCGCCGACTGCGCCGCCGAGCCCGAGCCCGCCCGCCGCAAACGCTAGGGGCAAGAAAATGGGGCGGGCCGTGCCGGCCCGCCCCGCGACCAACTCAGCCTCCAGCGCGGGCCTAGCCGACGCTGGCCACCTTGCTGCTGGCGGACTTCTGAATGTCAATGCCGCCCTTGAAGAACGCGCCGTCCTCGATGCTGATGCGGGCGCAGGTGACGTCGCCGGTGAGCGCGCCTTGCGCGCGAATCTCCACCCGGTCGCTGGCGTTGATGTTGCCGCTCAGCTTGCCCTGAATGATCACTTCGCGGGCGGTCACATCCGCCTGCACCTGGCCGTTCAGGCCGATGGTGACCGTGCTCTTCGCCAGGTCAATCGTGCCTTCCACGCGGCCATCCACGTACAGATCTTCTCCGCCGGTGATGCTGCCCTTGATGAACACCGATTTGCCCAAATGCGTGGGCCGCTCGGCGCTGCGCGGCGCGGGCGCCGCCACGGCGGCGGGCATGGCCGCGGGCGGAGCCGCGGGTGTCGGTTGCGGCGTGGCGGTGGGACGCGCCGGCGGGAAAGCGGATTCCTTCTCAGGTTGTTTCCACATAGTGAGGGTCTGCCTTTTGTACAAACGAAATTGACGAAGGAACGCGGCGGCAGCGCGCCAAGGCTCGCCACCCAAGACTTCTGCGGGCATTGTAAGCGGCAAGAAAACCGGAAACAAGCGGGAAAACACCCGAAGTCACTGGTCTCGCGGCCAGGAAACCCCCATGAAGCCATCCGCCGGCTGCGTCGAGCTCCGGGCTGCATGGCCGGGAGCGACTCCGCGATTGGCCGCCGGCAAACGCGTGCCGGGCCGCAACTCCCCCGCAAGCGGCGCCGCCGGGCAGCCTGTTATGCTGCCGACAATGTCCCCCGCTTTGCGCACCGCGCGCCGTCCCGCGTCCGCTGACCGCCGTGGGGCGATCCCCACGCGCCAGCCGCCGCAAACCGTAGGCGGGCGCGCGCCAACGCGCGGCTACGCCACCTGGTCCCCGCGAACGGGAGAGCGGGAGTGGGTGCGCTGGTTGCAAGCCGCGGCGCAACCGCGGAGCGGCGCCGACGCCCGCCGCGCGGTCCGGCTCGGCATTGGGGACGATGCCGCCATTTTGCGCTTCGCCGCCGGCGAGGACGTGGTGGTCACCACGGATCTTTTTTTGGAAGGGGTCCATTTTCTCCGCGCCCGCGAGCGCGCCTCCGACTGTGGTTATCGCTGCGCCAGCCGAGCGCTCAGCGACTTGGCGGCCATGGGCGCCCGTCCGGTGGCGCTTTTCGTCTCCCTAGCGCTGCCGGCGGCGAGCGGCGCCTGGGGCCGGCAATTTTTCCGCGGGCTGCTCACCGCCGCTCGCCAGGCGGGGGCGGAATTGGCGGGCGGCGATCTGGCCGCCTCGCCGCACGGCGTTTTGGCCGACATCATTGGTCTCGGCGCGGCGCCGCGCGGCCGGGCGCTGACCCGCGGCGGCGCTCGTCCCGGCGATCGCCTCTTCGTCAGCGGCCGTTTGGGATTGGCTGCCGCGGGCCGCGCTTGGATGCAAGGCGGCGCCCGGCGCGGCGCCAAGCGGGAAATGCCGCCCGCCGCCGCCATCGCGCGATTCCGCCGCCCGCGTGCCCGCTGGGAACTTGGCATGGCTCTCGCCGCCCAGCGCCTGGCCACCGCCGCCATGGACATCAGCGATGGGTTGAGCCTGGATCTGGCGCGCCTCTGCGCCGCGAGCGGCGTCGGCGCCGTGGTGGACGCCGCCCGCGTGCCCCACCTGCCGGGCCCGCAAGGGCTGCAACGCGCGCTCCAGGGCGGGGAAGATTACGAATTACTTTTCACCGTTCCCGCGCGCGGCACGGCGCGCCTGCGGCGCATCCATTCCGCCGGCGTCGCCCTGACCGAGATCGGCGAGATCACCGCCCAGCCCGGACTTTGGCTGCGCCCCGCCTCCGGCCCGCCGCGCCCGCTCACCGCCCGCGGCTGGGATCACTTCCAACGCCGCGGCTAGATTGCTTGGCTCGGCCCCGCGCGGCGATTGCCGCGACCCCGCGCCCGGACTATAGTGAGCCTTGTCCAACCGAGGTGATGCGAATGCGGCAGGCAAGCTTGACGGCGGTATTGACGGCGGTAATGGCGATGGCGGGCTGTTCGGCATCGCGCGGGCGCATCCCCGCGCCGCCTAAATCCGCGCAGGACGCCTTCGTTTACACCGTGGCGGGTCATCTGATCCAGGACCCGTACCACTGGCTGGAGAACGCCCATTCGCCCCAGACGCAAGCCTGGATCACCCGCGAGGATGGCTACACGCGCCGCGTGCTGGCTAGGGTTTCCGCCATCCACCAGGCGGCGGCGCGCCTGCGGCCGTTGCTGGCCATCGGCGTCATCTCCACGCCCGTTGAGCGCGGCGGCCGCCTGTTTTATTCCCGCCGCGCCGCCAACCAGCCGCAAGCGGTCATCTACACGCGCCGCGTGGGCGGGCGAGCTCGCGTCGTGGTCAACCCCAACCCGATGAGCGCCAAGCATCTGATCTCCGCCTACATCGCCGGCGTTTCCGCCGACGGCCGGCTGATGGCCTATGCCATCCAGCACGGCGGGCAGGATCAGAGCACATTGCACATCTATGACGCCGCCAGCGGCAAGGATCTGTCCGACGTCATGCCCCACGCACGCTATTGGGGCGTGGCGTTCACCCAGAAGCCGCGCGGGTTTTATTACGTGAAGGATTGGCCATACAAAGGGCCGCGGCTGTACTTCCATCGCCTGGGCACGCCGGTCCAAAGCGACCGTCTGGTCTTCGGCCACGGTCTGGGAACGAGCATGGCGATGGGCGTCAGCATTTCGCCCCATGGGCGGTATCTGCTGATTGAGGTGGATGAGGGCACGGGCCAGACCAATCAGCTCTATCTCCAGAACCGCGCCGCCCACGGGCCAATCCGCCCACTCGTGACCGGCCTCCAAGCCTGGTTCCATGGCCGGTTCGGCGGCTCGACATTGTTCGTGCATACCGACTGGCAAGCGCCCAACGGCCGGGTGCTAGCCATTGACCTGCACCATCCCGCCCGCCGCGACTGGCGCGTGGTGGTGCCCGCCGGGCCAGAACCGATTCAGTCCGTCGCCGCCGCCGGCGGCCGCCTATTCGTCACCGACCTGCGCAACGTATCCAGCCGCGTTCGCGTCTTCACCCCCGACGGCAAGCTGCTGCGGAAACTAGCCCTCCCGCCGTTAGGTTCCATCGGCGGCATCTCCGGAACTTGGTCCGATCCCCGCATCTATTACGAGTGGAGTTCCTTCACCGTCCCGCCCACCATCTACGCGGGTAATGCCCGCACCGGCCATTCCAAGGTCTGGGCCCGGATTCGCGTTCCCGGCCTGCCCCGCAACCTGGTCACGCGCCAGGTTTGGTACACCAGCACCGGCGGCGTCCGGGTGCCGATGTTCCTGGTCTATCGGCATGGCTTGGTCCGCAACGGCCAAGCCCGGGCGCTGATCACCGGTTACGGCGGCTTCGACATCACGCTGACGCCGGAATGGAATCCGCTGGCCATCGCCTGGGCGGAAATGGGCGGGGTCTTCGCCCAGCCCAACCTCCGCGGCGGCGCCGCTTTCGGCGAGGCTTGGCACCGAGCCGGCATGCTCTCCCACAAGCAGAACGTCTTTGATGATTTCTACAATGGCGCGCATTGGCTGATCCGCCACCACTTCACCCAGCCCGCCCGCCTGGCCGCTTTCGGCGGCAGCAATGGCGGCTTGCTGGTCGGCGCGGCCATGACCCAGCAGCCCCAATTGTTCGGCGCCATCGTCTGCTGGCACCCGCTGCTGGACATGCTGCGCTATGAGCTGTTCCCGATCGGCAATCTCTGGACCGCCGAATATGGCGACCCTCGCAATCCCAAGGATTACCCCTTCATCGCCGCCTATTCCCCCTACCAGCATGTCCGCCCCGGGGGCAAATATCCGGCCGTGCTATTCCTGACCGGCGCCGGCGATACGCGCGTCAATCCGCTGCACGCCATGAAGATGACCGCGGAGATGCAGACCGATGACGCCGCCGGTTGGCAGCGGCGGCATCCCATCCTGATCTATTACGGCCGCAGCGAGGGCCATTCGGGCGGAGAGCCCTTGGCCCTGCGCATTCACAATGAAGCCCGCTGGGTCGGCTTCTTGTGGTGGCAGACGCGCCGCGCCGGCTAGCACCGGGGCCATTGATAGGCGCGGCCCCCGCGAAGGGTGGGCGGCGGGGTCGGGATACGCAGCGAGGTGATGAGGCGGCAGGGCGCAAGCCGCCGCGCCCCCGTCTACCCCAACAGGTGGCCGAGCTTTTCTTTTTTGACGCGCAGGTAGTCGCGCGCCTCGCTGGCCGGCGGCGGCTGGCAGGGCACGCGTTCGGCGACGCGAATCCCCGCCTGTTCCAGGGCCGCGATCTTTTCCGGATTGTTCGACAGCAGCCGCACCTGGCGTACGCCTAAATGGCGGAGAATGGCGGCGGCAAAAGCGTAGTCGCGTTCGTCGGCGCCAAAGCCCAGCATGCGGTTCGCCTCCACCGTGTCCGCGCCTTGGTCTTGCAGGGCGTAGGCGCGCAGTTTGTTCATCAGCCCGATGCCGCGGCCCTCTTTTTGCTCATACAGCAGCAACCCTGATCCCGCCGCCGCAATCGCCTCCAGCGCCATCTCGAGCTGCTGCCGGCAGTCGCAGCGCAGCGAGGCAAATACGTCCCCGGTCAGGCACTGGGAATGAATCCGCAGCAGCGGCGCTTCGCCCAGTTCTCCCAGCCGCAGCACCACCGCTTCTTCCGGCGGCGCCTCCGGCGTGGCTCCGGGGCCGGTGAAGCCCAGGATGCGGAATCGCGCCCAGCGGGTCGGCAGATCGGCTTCCGCCACCAGGCGGACAGCAGCATCGGAAGCGCGTGGCGGAGCGGACAAGGGTTCATTATAGGGCCATGGCCAACCCGGACAGCCAGCGCCTGCTGCTCATCGGCTTCCTGGTCAAGCTCGGCGTCATGGCCACCATCGCCGCCGTTCTGGTGCGCTCCGTTGCCTTCAAGCGCGTGCTCTACGCGCCCGTCCGCACCCGCCGGCAGCGCTGGGGTTTGGTGCTGTTCTTCTTGATCCCGTTTGGCGGGGACGTGGTCATGCGCCTGCTGTCCCCGGGCTTTGGCGTAGCGGATCTTACCTTGCCCGGGGCGGTGCTGACCGGGCTGATCGCCGGCCAGTTGCCCGGCGCGGTAGGCGGCGCCTTGATCGCCCTGCCCGCGGCCATTGTCGCGCACCAATGGCTGGGCTTGGCGCTGGCGGCCCTGGCCGGCTGGGCCGGCGGCTTGTGCCGTCGCGCCGCGCCCACCGCCGAAGAGATTTGGGGCTTCTCGCCGTTCATTGACCTGGAACTTTGGCGCTGGCTGCAAAACCGCCTCGACCGCCCGCTACGGGACTGGCAGGCATTGATGTTCGCGGTGCTCGCCGCGCTGACCCTCATCACCTGGGACGTGGCGCGTTGGGCGCCCGGCCAGGTCTATTTCGCTCCCTGGGCCAAGGGCTGGGGGTTGCTGGTGGCCATTTTGGGAACGGTGCTGTCCGTGGCGATTCCCATCAAGATCTGGAACAACACCCGCATCGAAATGAAGTTGGAGGAGCAACATCGTCTCCTGATCCAGGCCCGGCTCGATGCGCTGACCAGCCAAATCAATCCCCACTTCCTGTTCAACACCCTGAACTCCGTCGCCTCCCTGGTCCGCTTCGATCCGGATACGGCCCGCCTGCTGATCGTCAAGCTGTCCAACATTCTTCGCCGCCTGCTCAAAAAGCATGAACATTACGCCCCATTGGCTGACGAGCTGGCGTTCATAGACGATTACCTGGATATCGAGGTCGTTCGCTTTGGACCCGAGCGCCTGCGGTTCGTCAAGGACATTGATCCCGCCGTGCTGCACGATCCCGTGCCCAGCATGCTGCTCCAGCCCTTCATCGAGAATTCCATCCGCCACGGCCTCGCGCCCGGCATCGAAGGCGGGACCATCACATTGCGAGCGCGCCGGCCCGCCGCCGGTTCCGCGCACCCGGGCAAACGCCCGGTGCGGCTGTTGATTGAGATCGGCGACGACGGCGTGGGCATGCCGCCGGAGCGCCTGTCCGAGGCCCGCCGCGCCGTCGCCGCCGGGCGCGGCGGCATCGGGATCTCCAATGCCCGCGAGCGGCTGCGCGTGTTGTACGGCGAGGCCGCGGTCTTGGAGATCGGCAGCTCCGTCGGACACGGCACCTGGGTCAAAATTGAGTTTCCGGTCGTGGCGGCGGCCGAATTGCCCGCCTGGCCGGAACCGGCGGCGGAAAGGGCGGTCAGCTCCTAATGTGCGGACGCTACACTCTCGCCAAGGACCCGCTGCGATTGCGCGAGCATTTCAACCTGCGCTCCACGCCTGCCTGGGGCGCGCGGTATAACATCGCCCCGGCGCAGACGGTACCCGTCATTGCCGCCGCCGCCGGCGAGCGCGAGTGGGGCCTGGCGCAATGGGGGCTGCGTCCCGCCTGGGCCGCCGCCGCGCCGGATGCGCCCCCCCGCCCGCCGTTTATCAACGCTCGCGGAGAAACCATCGCCACCAAGCCGGCCTTTCGCGGCGCGTTTCGCCAGCGCCGATGTTTGCTTCCCGCCGACGGGTTTTATGAATGGCGCACCGAAGGCGGACAGAAGCAGCCCAGCTATTTTCGCCGCCGCGACGGCGGCCTGTTCGCCTTCGCCGCCGTCTGGGAACCTATCGCCGCGCCGGGCGCGGCCGGCGGCGGGAACCGTGGCTGTGCCATCGTGACCACCCAGGCGAATGAACTGGTGGCCGCCTACCACGACCGCATGCCCGTCATGCTGCACCCGAGTCAATACGACATTTGGCTCCGCGCCGCTCCCGCCGCCGCCGCCGAGTTGTTGCGCCCCTATGCGGCCGAGGAAATGGCGGCGTATCCCGTGGCCCCGCGCTGGGTCAACTCCGCCCGCTTCGACGGTCCGGAGTGCGTTGTCGCCGTACCTCAGGCCGCCAGCGGGTGAACCCCGTCGCCATCACCGCCGGCCGGCTCCCGAAAGGGCGGGGACGCTCTGCTAAAATAAAACGGTTTGCCGGTGACCCGGCTCGAAGGAACGCGTTATGAGCATTCATCCCGCCATTCAGAAGTACATGGAAACACAAGCCGCGGCGCCGCTGCCCGCATTCGTGCCCGGGGACACCGTGCGGGTGCATGTACGCATCGTCGAGGGCGAAAAGGAGCGGGTTCAGGCCTTTGAGGGCGTCTGCATCGCCCGCAATGGCCGCGGCGGCCGGGCCTCATTCACGGTGCGCAAGATTTCCTTCGGCCAAGGCGTGGAGCGCATCTTCCCGGTGGCATCCCGCGCCATTGACCACGTCGAGGTCCTGCGCGGCGGCGATGTGCGGCGCGCCAAGCTGTATTACCTCCGTGGCCTGCGTGGCAAGGCCGCACGGCTTAAGGAGCGGACCGCGCCCACAGGCAAAGCGTAGTCTCCGTCCTGCCGCGGGGTCTGCGGCCCAAAACGCTGATGCGTTGCACGCGTTACCACGAACGCCAGGCCCAACGCGCCGGCGCCCGCCGCATCGCCGGGGTGGACGAAGTGGGACGCGGCGCCCTGTTTGGCCCCGTGGTCGCGGCGGCCGTCATCTTGCCCCTGGAGCGCCGCCTCTCCGGGATCAACGATTCCAAGCTGCTGTCCGCAGAGGTGCGAGAGGCCTTGGCTCCCCGCATCCGGCAAACAGCGCTCGCTTGGTCCGTTGCCGCCGTGGACGCCGGCCGCATTGACGCCATCAACATTTACCAGGCCTCCCGGCTGGCGATGGCCCAAGCCGTCGCCGCGTTGACGCCCCAACCGGACTACGTGCTGGTGGATGCGGTCACCCTCGATTGGGGGGGGCCACAATTGGCCCTGACCCATGGCGACGGCCGTTCGGCTTCCATTGCCGCCGCTTCCATCTTGGCCAAAGTCCATCGTGACCTGCTGATGCAGCAATGGGACACCGTCTTCCCCAACTACGGATTGGCCGCGAATAAGGGCTACGCGACGCCGGATCATCTAGCCTCCTTGTCGCGATACGGCGTGACCCCGCTGCACCGGCGCAGCTACGCGCCTGTCGCCGCGGTTCTCAACGCCGCGGGGGGCGTGGCGCTCTCGGTTTGACCATTTAGGTTCACCACGACATTCCGGGTTGGTTTGGCGGCGCAACCGAAGGAAGATGGCCGCGGGGAGAGTCCCGCCAAGAAAAGCGAAAGTTTTTCGCCAAAGTGCCGATTCTTGTCCATGTACGGATTTGGTTCCGCCCTTGGCAGCCGCCGGGGCAAACGCGCAACTGATTGGCACGGCATGGGTTCCTAACTACAGGCGATATTGGCGACGGCCCGCCGGCGAGGCGGGAACAACGGCGCGTGAATTGCACGAACACCAGCGGCAACAGAGTAGAGACGAGGGGAGGCGAACCATGATTGCGGGGCAAACAACCGGAGCCGTGAATCTAATGGACGCTTGGTTGCCGCATCTCATCGAGCCCGGCAGCGTCCTCGTCCTCAACAACTCCGCCGACGATGGCAGCGCTGGGTCGTTCTGTGCGCTGCTGCACTGCCCGTTCTGCGCCCGCCTGGTTGTGGTCACCGAACAGCAATTCGCCGGCGAGGCCGCCGTCACCTGCGGCGCCGGCGACTGTCCCGCGCGGTTCTTTCTCCAGGACGGCATGCCGCTGCTGAACGCGCAGAATTAGCTTTCCATTGAGTCCGGCCGTTCCCCGCAATCGCGGGGTGGCCGAGCGGCGCGACAATGCGGCTAGCGCAATGCGCTGCCGGCGTCATATCCCGCCCGCGCCCGTATCTTCCCCCGGCCCTTGGCGGCCCCGACCAACTCGATCTTGATCTTCCGGTAGCCGCCATAGCGCAAGGGACGGGTCGGCCGGTAGGCCAGGCTGTACTGGCTGCGCAACGCCGCGGCGATCTGGTTGAAGTCGCGCGCCATATGCCCGCTGCGCACGTAATAGGTCTCGCCGCCGCTCATCTTCGCTACCTTGCGCAGCGCTCCGGCCCCGGCGTAAAACCCGTGGTAGAACGCCGGGTCGGCGGCGATCACCGCGAACAACACCGTGTTGCTGTCCATCAGCACGCGCGCCGCCTGCGCCGGCGTATGCTCGCTGCCCTGATCTTGCCCATCGGTGATCACCACGATGGCCTTGCGGCCCACCTGCTGCGCCAGGCGGTCGCGGCAAGCCTCCACGATGGCGTCCCAGAGGTGCGTGCCGCCGATCTGCGTGGATGAAGGGAATGGTCCCGGATTGTAGATCGAGCCGGCGGAGCCGCCGCCAATGTGCGCGTGGTGGACCGCCCGCGACAGCAGCTCCGGGGAGGCGGTCAAATCCTGCAACAGTCGGATGTCGGCGTCGAAGCCCAGCACAAAGGCCAGGTCCTTCGGGCGCAACACTTGGCGAAAGAAATCGCCGCTGAGTTCCTGTTCCTCGGGCAGCAGGTTTACTTGGCTCGGGCTCGTGTCCAACAGCCAGCCCAGCGTCAGCGGCTGGTTCTCGGCGGCGGAGAAAAACTCGATGCGCTGCGCCACGCCGTCTTCCAGCACGCGGAAATCCGTCCGCGTCAGCCCGGCGACGAACGAGTTCTTATGCCGCACGCTGAAGACGACGTTCACCAGGTTGGCGTTGGCGACGATGGTGGGCGCGCGCGGCGCAGGCAGCGCCGGCGGCGGCGGAGCCGCCGGCGCGGACTCCGCGTGTGGCGTCGGTCCGCTCGGCGCCTGGGGCAACAACTGCGCCCGCAACGGCAGCGCGGCGAAGGCGAGAGACGCCAGCAAGGCCAATACCGCCACGCGGAGAAAAACGACGCGCATGCTAGGGAGGACGGCGGGCATGGGGAGAAGGTTTCTTTGCGTCATTGGCGCCTCGCGATCGCGGCGGGCGAAAAGTCCAAGCGGAACTCGGCGGCCGGCGCCGCGGCGAAGATTTTTTTCTTGACAGGCCGCGCGCGCGGATTTTATACATTCACTAGTCCCGCGTGCGGACTCGTCCGTCGCGGATCTTGTTCACTGGAGAATAGCTCATGGCAAAAGCCACGAAGAAACCCGCCAAGAAGGCCGCGAAGAAGACGGCAACGAAGAAAAAGAAGTAGCCGTTTCTCGTAACCTAATGGCAACCGGGGGGCGCAGTTTGCCCCCCTTTTTCTTTGCTCCGCCGCCGTCGCGGCAAATTTTCATGGCGAATTGGATACCCCTCGATTCCCAGTATCCCGCCCCAGAGGTCGTAAAGAAACTGGCCGCCCGGCTGCGTGCCGGCGGCGTGCTGGCGATTCCCACCGACACCATTTATGGTTTGGCGGCGGACGCGCGCAGCGCCGCGGCGGTGCAGCGCGTCTTCGCCGTCAAGGGGCGCGATGAGGGCAAGCCGCTGCCAGTGCTGGTCGGCGGGCGGGAACAAGCCGAGGAATTGGCGGCATCGCTGCCCGCGGCGTTCGCGCCGCTGGCCGCGGCGTTTTGGCCCGGCCCACTCACGCTGGTGCTGCCGGCGCGCCCTGGACTTCCACCCCAGCTCCTGGCCGGCGGCGCCAGCATCGCCGTGCGCTGGCCGCGCGCACCCATCGCCCAGGCGCTGCTCGCCGCCTGCGGATTTCCCCTCACCGCCACCAGCGCCAATCGCAGCGGCCAGCCTGGCTGCCTTTCCGCCGCGGAGGTCGAGGCCCAACTGGGCGATCGGCTGGAGGTCATCGTGGATGGCGGCCCCGCCGCCGCGCCCCAGCCTTCGACGATGCTGGACCTGACCGGCGCCGAACCCCGTCTGTTGCGCGAGGGTGCCGTGCCGCGCGCCGCCTTGGCTCCTTGGCTGGCGGGGAAATAGCCGTCCCCCGGCCGCTGGGCCATGCAGCGGGCGTAGCTGACCGCGCCGCCGCCGTCCGAACAGGGCGAAGCCGTGATGGCGGGCGGGTTGCGCCAACCGTTCGCCGGGCGGCGCTCATGTTGATCGGCGCGGCCCCGGCGACCGGGCCGATGGCATCGGCGCCCTGCCCGTCGCTCGACTGCTACACTAGGCCGGCATGCGGGGAGATCCAGCGCGGGAGCCATGGCGGTCTGTCCCCCGCGCCGCGGCGGGAGCGCGCCCCGCCGCCCGCGGTTCCAGGCGCAGCAAATGGACGCTGCTCCTGCCGCCGGCGGCTTGCCTCGCCGTGGGATTGATCTTGGCGCTTGGTCCGGCGCTGGTGTTTCTGGGGCGCACCGGCAGTTGGGGCTTTCTTCCCAACTACGATGCCCAGCTGTATTTGCAAGTCGCCGCCCGCGCGTATTTCTCCGCCGGTCAACACGCCGCCGTTTCCGCCCGTCTCGCGGCGCTCTATCCCCGTCTCCTATTCACGCTCCCGGCCGTGGCCGCTCGCCTCGCGGGTTGGACCGCATTCGCCGTGAACGGCATTTGGCGCGCTTGGTCCGGCTTGGGCCTGGCGCTGGGATTCTATGCGCTGTTCGTTTTGGCGTGGCGCCCGCGGCGCGCGGCGGCGCACTGGCGCGCCGCGCTGCTGGCCGCCGCCGTCATGGCCGAGCCCGGTCCGCTCTGGATCACATGGCTGCTGCACGGCGGCTGGCGGCCGCTGCTGGCCGGACGCCTCGGTCTCCACCCCACGCTTCAACCCCTGTGGCGCATCGTTGACCCCGCGGTCTCCTTGCCCTTTCTGCTCGCATTCCTGGCGTTGTGGCTAGCCGCGGCCCAGCGCGGCGCCCAGCGTCCGGCTTGGCCCTGGATCGCCGCGGCAGGCGGCGCCTTGGGCTTGCTGTTCTACGTCTATTTCTACGACTGGACCGCCGCTCTCGTCGCCTTGGCGCTCACGGCGATCCTGGCGCGCCCCCAGGCACGGAATTGCGCGGCCATCGCCGCCATCGGCGTCGCCATCGGCGCCGCCGGCGCCTGGCATGCATCGTCGCTGCGCTCCCATGCCGCGCCCGGCGCCATGGCGCGTCTGAATGTCTTCGTTCCCGTCGGGCGCCTGGCGTTGCGTGCGGAGCATTGGGGCTTGGTGGGCATCCTGCTGGTCTCCGCCCTGCTGTTTTGGATTGCCCATCGGCCCCGGCCGAGCGGCAGTCGAACCGCGGTGGCCCTCGCTCCCGCGCCGAACACCGCATCCCCGCTGGTTTGGCCTAGCGTGGTGGGCTCGCTGGTCGCCGCCGCATTTTTGCTCAGCAACTCGCAGTTCATCACCGGCATCGAGATGCAAAACAACCATTGGTACCGGTTTCTGGGGCATCCGCTTTCCGTGGTGTTGCTGCTGGCGGCCGTGGAAGGCGCCGTGGAAGGCTTGGCGCGCCGCCGGATCGCACGCGCCGCCTGGACCGCCATTCTGATCGTGATCGTCATCTTTGGGATCTACCTACGCTGGCGGATTGGCCTACGCCAAACGGCGGCGCCGCCGACCGCGTCCGTCGCCGCATTTCTGGCTGCCGCGCCGCCCATGGCGCCGGGCCGCACGGTGGCAGGCTCCCTGGAATATGCCGATCTCGCCGCCGTGGCCTACGGCGCCCGCCCTCTGAGCGGCTACAGCACGCTGATTGATCCC
>DAHUYO010000076.1 GCA_027315185.1 Acidobacteriota bacterium | reverse complement strand
CGCCGTCCCGTCGTTCGGGCCCGCCGCTGGGGTAGCCGTCGCATCGCCCGCGCTGTTGTCCGCCGTCGCCGTCGCCGTTGTCCCGGCAGCGGTTGCCGACGCGGAACCGCAAGTGGTGCTCACCATGGTCAGGCTGCTGACTTCGAGCGGCTCGGTAGCCGCAGGAGCCTGATCCGCAGCCATGCTGCTGCTATCCGCCATGCCGTTGTTAGCGCTCGGCGCCACCGGCGTGCCGGTGACGGTCACGGTGTGGCCCACATGGGTGCTCAGGTCCACGCTGCTGCTAGTCAGGGTATAGGTCGTGTCGCTGGACTGGTCGGTCAGCGAATACACGTTGGAATTGGGGGATTGCAGGCACCCGGTCGCCGTCACCGGGGTCGCTGCCTGATTCTGGCTCTGCGCCTGGTCTTGGTTGGGGGGAGTGGTTTGCTGTGCGTGGGCCGGCGGCATGCCCGCGAACAGTCCCAGCGCCACCAGCATTGCCAGCGCCGCTAGGGGTTTCGGAGTGAACGGGTGAAATGACATGAGTGGATCCTTTCAAGTGACCTTCTCCAGGATCTGAGTCCATGCGGCCCAGCGCTGTTCACAAGCGAACGCACCCTCGGCGCTTGTGTTATTGATGGGCGCGAGCCCCAGCCCCGCCGGCGGCGGGGCGTCCCGCTTGAATTGGCGCGGCGCGGAGCGCCGCTTACGCGCCAGTCTGGGCCGGGGGCCCCGCCGCGCGCGGGGAATTTCGCGGCCTTTTCGCGCCGACTCTGCCCCCAGTGCCAACGGCGCGACCCCCGCGACGGGTGGCCAAATTTGCACATCCCGGCGTCTGCGCATCAGCGTATGTTGGTCCTTCGCTGATTGCCGCGAGGCCGCGCACTGGCGCCGGGCAGTCCCGCTCGCGTGCCCTTCGCGGCAACGCAGAGGCGTCCTGAGCTTCAGCGGGCGTCGGTTGCCGGCCGCCCCGCGCCAGCATGCCTGCCGCGCAGCGGCGCGCGCTGGGCTGGGACCAACGGGAGCGTCCAGAAAAGGGCGGCTGAGCCGCGCCGCGACCCGGCAACTGATTTCAGCAGCCGTTTCCAGGAGCACTGCAATGCACACAGAGCTACAAATCCACGGAAGCAATCAGGATATTGGGCACCGCTGGGGCGTCATCCTCGCCGGAGGCGACGGCATGCGCCTGCGGCCATTGACGCGCCAGATCGCGGGCGACGAACGCCCCAAACAGTTCTGCGCCGTTCTCGGCAACGCATCTCTCTTGCAGCAGACGCGGAACCGGGTTTCCCGCATCCTCCCGGCGCGGCGGACCTGGCTGGTCCTGAACGAAATGCATAAGCGCTTCTACGCTGGGCAAGTGGCCGGCGTGCCGCCCGAAGGTCTATTGATTCAGCCCGCCAACCGCGGAACCGCGGCGGCAATCCTTTACGCCCTTGTCTGCCTGCGCGCCAGCGATCCGCGCGGCCTGGTTGCGTTCTTCCCCTCCGATCATTATTTCGCCGATGACGCGCTCCTCGCCACGCATGTCGCTTCGGCCTTCGCTGCGGCCGCCCTCCGGCCAGCGAGCGTGATCCTCCTAGGCATCGCGCCGGAAACGCCGGACGTGGATTATGGCTGGATCGAACCTGGCGCTCTCGTGGCGAGCACGTCCCTCAGTCCGATCCACCGCGTCGTCCAAGTGGCCGAGAAACCGCCGTGGCCAGTCGCGTCCCTGATGATGGAGCGGGGCTGCCTGTGGAACAGCTTCATCATGGTGGGTCGCGTGTCGGCCTTCCTGCGGTTGATCCGGCGGACCCTTCCCGGCCTCCTGCAATCGTTCAAATCCGTGCTGCCGCCCGGAATCGCCGCGACGGGGCACGGCGCCATGCGCAAACTGTACGCACGCATTCCCGCGCCGAGCTTTTCCCGGGAAGTCCTCGCGGCTTGTCCATCCCGCCTGCTCGTGCTCCTCTGCGCGAAACTCCGCTGGACGGATCTGGGCGACCCCAGCCGCGTCGTAACGTTGCTCGGGCGGCTCGGCGTCCAAGGCGTGTTGCGCGCCGGCCTGGCGGCGCCCGGCCCGATACTCGTCAGCGGACGAAATTGATGGGCGCGGGCCCCTGCCCCGCCTGCGGCGGGGCGTCCCGCCTACGCGCCAGGCTGGGCCTGGGGCCCCGTTCGCCCCAGCCCCCGCCCGCGCGTCGCTGGGGCCGCGAGGCCAGCCCGCAGGGAAGCGCCGCAGTCTCGCCAGCGAGGACGCCGGCGCTTCGGGCGGCCCGACGGGATTGCGCGGCCGTTCCCCGCCGGCCTTGCCCAGGCGCAAACGGCGCGACCCCCGTGACAGAGAAGCTACAATCCAAGAGCGATGAAAGGAACTTCGGCGGCACAGTCCACCTGGAAGGGCCGGGGCGTGGTGGTCACCGGCGCGAGCGGATTTTTTGGCGCCTGGCTGGCGCAGGCGCTGCTAGCGGCGGGGGCGCGGGTGATCGCCCTGGTGCGGGACGAACCGCGGCCCAACGGCCTGGATTTGTTCGCCCTGCGCGAGCGCGTGACCCGGGTTCCGGGCGCCATTGAAGACGCCGCCGCGGTCGAGCGGGCGATCAACGAATATGACGCCAGCGTGGTGTTTCATCTCGCGGCGCAGACGCTGGTGGGGCCGGCGCGGCGCAGCCCGGTGGCGACCTTCGAAGCCAACATTCGCGGCACTTGGACGGTGCTGGAGGCATGCCGCCGCCAGGCGGACCGCGTCGCCGCCGTCCTGGTCGCTTCCAGCGACAAAGCCTACGGCGACCACGCCGAGCTGCCCTATCGCGAAGACTTTTGCCTCCAGCCGCGCTTCCCGTATGACGCTTCTAAGGCCTGCGCCGACATCCTGGCCCGCTCCTATTTCCACACCTACGGCCTGCCGGTGGCGGTGACCCGCTGCGCCAATTTATATGGCGGCGGCGATCTGAATTTTTCCCGTATCATCCCCGGCACCATTCAGTCGGCCTTGGCCGGCCAGCCGCCGGAGATTCGCAGCGACGGCACGCCGGTCCGCGATTACCTGTATGCCGAAGATGCCGTGCGCGGTTATTTGGCGCTGGCCGAGGCGGTGATGAACGGGCGCTGCCAAGGCGAGGCCATGAACTTCGGCAGCGCCGAACCAATCGCGGTGCTGCCCTTGGTCCACGCCATCCTCGCAGCCTGCGGCCGCACGGACCTTCAGCCCGAAGTACGCGCCACCGCCCAAGGTGAAATTGACCGGCAATATTTGGCCTCCGCGCGCGCCGCCAAGCAGCTGAACTGGCGGGCGCAGACGTCCCTCCAGCAAGGCCTGGCGGCCACCGTCGCTTGGTATCGCGCCCACCTCCAAACCGGGAGGTAGGCGCAAGCCTGGCGCCGTCCCACCGCCCGGCGGCCCGCAAGCATGGCGGCCCGCAAGCATGGCGGCGTCGGCTACACTGTCGGCAAATGCGCCCCCAGCCGCCCATCGCCGTCACCGACGTGGAAGCCAGCAGCCGCTGGTATCAGCGCCTCCTTGGTTGCCGCTCCAACCATGGAGGAGCGGAATACGAGCAGTTGGTCGCGGACGGCCAACTGGTGCTGCAACTGCATCGCTTTGACGTCGGGCATGAGCATGGCGCCATCGGCGACCCGGCCGATAAGCCGTATGGCAACGGCGTGCTTTTGTGGTTCGAGGTAGGCGATTTCGATGCGATCCTGCAGCGCGCCGCGGAGATGAACGTCACCATTGTGCTCCCGCGCCATCGCAACCCCCCGGATGGCGACGGCGGGCCCAACCATTGGGAGTGCTGGATGAAGGACCCGGATGGCTATACTGTCGTGGTCGCCAGCCCGTACGGAACCGCCGGCGGCGCCTGGCAGCCTGGCCCGGAGCCCTGGGGCCCTGCATCCGGCGCCGCAAGCGGACGCTGACAAAAATTCCGCTGCGGCGCGAATGAAACCAAAGGACTTAGCGGTCTGGAAGCGGCCAAAATGTCAGTAGTTTTGGCAGCGCCGTACCGTTCCTGCCGAAGCCAAACCGCCGCGCCGGACAACTCTGCTGAAGCCCGCGCGCATCTACTTTGGTGTTGGGGCATTTTCCGTGTGGGGCATCGGGCCGGCCCCGCTGGACGTGGGGCCGGCGCTCGGGGCCGTCATTCCGCCTTTAGGGAGCGTTCCATCAGCGCGCGGACCGCATCCCGTGGCGCCCGCTGCTGGAACAAGACGGCGTGCATTTGCTCGGTAATGGGCATTTCGACGCCGTGGCGGGAGGCCAGGCGCAAGGTGGCGGCGCAGGTGTTCACGCCCTCCGCTACCGTGGACCGGGAGGCAAGAATCTCTTCCAGGGACCGGCCCCGACCGAGTTCCAAGCCGACGGTGCGGTTGCGGCTGAGGTCGCCGGTGCAGGTCAGCACCAGGTCGCCGAGGCCGGCCAACCCGGACAAGGTTTCCCGCCGGCCGCCACAGGCCGCCGCCAGGCGTCCCATCTCCGCCAGCCCGCGCGCAATCAGCGCGGCGCGCGTGTTGGCCCCCAGGCCCAAGCCGTCACAGATGCCGGCGGCGATCGCGATCACGTTTTTCACCGCCGCGCCAAGTTCGACGCCGGTCACGTCCGTGCTGGTGTACAGGCGCAGGGTGGCGTCGGAAAAGCAGGATTGAATATCCGCGGCCAGTTCGCGATCCGCCGCGGCGATGACCACCGCGGCGGGTTCGCCCTGCGCCACTTCGCGGGCAAACGTGGGCCCGCTGAGCACGGCGTGGCGGGGCGGCCGGTTGAAGTGGGGCCGCAACACATCCTGCGCCAACTCGCTCATGCGCATCAGCGAGCTGAGTTCCAGCCCTTTGGTGGCGCTGATCAAAGGCGTCGCCGGCGACAAATACGGCGCCATATCGGCCAAGATCGCGCGGGTGTGCGCCGACGGCGCCGCCAAGATGACGCCCACCGCGCCGCGCAGCGCGGCGGCCAAATCGCCGGTCGGCTGCACCGCCGGCGGCACCGGCACGCCGGGCAAATAGACGGTATTTTCCCGCTGCTCGGCGATGGCGGCGGCGATCGCCGGCCGCCGCGCCCACAACCGCACCGCATGCCCTTGCCGCGCCAGCACCACGGATAAGGCGGTGCCCCAGCCGCCCGCGCCAATCACCGCCCACGGGCCTTTGCCGAAACCGGAGGCAGCACCGCTCATGGCGTGGACCGCGCCCGCCGCGCCGCCGCCTGGCGCGTCAACGGCTGCGCCGCCGGCGGCCCGCCGAATGGCCGCCGCGGGGCGAGCCCGCCAGCGGCCGCATCCAAGATCGGGCGCCGCCGCCTCATGCCGCCACCCGGCGGCCGAAGCGGTTTTCATTGCCGGCCAGCAAGCGGCGGATATTGGCGTGGTGGCGAATCACAATCAAAATCACGCCGGCGGTCACGGTCAGATAGACCGGCCAGGGATAGCCGGGGCCATAGCGCCACAGCAGCAACAGCGGAAGCGACAGGCAGGCCAGGATGGACGCCGCGGAAACATATCGCGTCAGGACCAGCACCACGACGAACAGGGCCACCGCGCCCAAGGCGGCCAGCGGCGCCAGCCACAGAAACACGCCCAGCGCCGTGGCCACCCCCTTGCCGCCCCGCCAGCCCAGCCAGGGCGGAAACATATGTCCGCAGATCGCCGCCAGAACGGCCGTCGCCAGCCACGCGTAATGCAAGCTGGGCACGGCCACGCCAGTGGCGCTGAACATCTCCGGCTGGTGGATCGCGGTGGCGGCCAGGGCCCCCGCCAGCGCCATCGCGGCATAGCCTTTCGCCGCGTCCAGCAGCAAGGTGGCGATGCCCAGCCTCTTGCCCGCGGTGCGCAGGACGTTGGTGGCGCCGATGTTGCCGCTGCCGCCGCGGCGGATGTCCCCACCGGTGGTGGCGCGGAACAGCAAGTAGCCAAAGGGAATGCTGCCCAACAAAAAAGCTTCCACGGGTATGAGCCAAAGTCGCATCGGCAAGCCGGTCAGCGGAGATGCGGTCATTTTAGCAATTTGCCGCTAACTCCTTTCGCGGGGCCGCGCCTGGTGCTCCGGGGGGCAAAGCGGTCGCGGGAAGGTCGCGATAATTCTAGCGCCCGCGGTGCGCTCAAAGGGATGCTGCGGCTCGCGCCTATCAACGCTCCGCGCGCTCACAGCGGCTGGGCCGCGGGGCTGCCGGCGGGCGCGGCGCGCAGATATTGCACCGGCCACGCCGCCGCCTGCCCCAGTTCGCGCGCCGCGCGCAGCGGCCAATAGGGGTCGCGCAGCATTTCCCGCGCCAGCAGCACCACGTCGGCTTGACCGCTGCGAATGATGGTGTCGGCCTGGGCGGGCGCCACGATCATGCCCACCGCGCCGGTGGCCGTGCCGGTCTCGCGGCGAATGCGTGCGGCGAAGGCGGTCTGATACCCCGGGCCGACCGGGATCTGCGCCTGCGCCACGTTGCCGGCGGAAGAGCAGTCCACCAGGTCCACGCCCAACGGCGCCAAGCGGCGCACCAGCGCCACGGACTGTTCGACGTCCCAGCCCCCGGGCGCCCAATCGGTGGCGGAGATGCGCAGCCACAGCGGCCGCTCCGCTGGCCAAACCGCGCGGACCGCGGCGGTTACCTCGGCCACGATGCGGCCGCGGTTTTCCAGGCTGCCGCCGTAACTATCCTGGCGCTGATTGCTGAGCGGCGACAAGAACTCATGCAGCAAATAGCCGTGAGCGGCGTGAATTTCGACCACATCGAAGCCCGCGGCCAGCGCCCGGCGGGCGGCGGCGGCGAAGGCGGCGGCCACGGCGGCGATGCCCGCGGCATCCAGCTCCCGCGGCAGCGGATAGTTGGGCGCGAAGCGTAACGCGCTGGGAGCCGGCGGCGTCCAGCCGCCCTGCTCCGCCGGCACCGCGCCCTCGCCGCGGGCCGGCGCGTAGGTGCTGCCTTTGCGCCCGGCATGCGCCAGTTGCATGCCGGCGCGGGCGCCGTGCTGGTGCAGAAAGTCCACGATGCGCCGCAGCGGAGCGATATGGCGGTCGTCCCAAATGCCCAAATCGTCGGGGCTAATGCGGCCTTCGGGCGTCACCGCCGACGCTTCCGTAAACACCAACCCCGCGCCGCCGATAGCGCGGCTGCCCAAATGCACGAAGTGCCAGTCGTTGGCGAAGCCGTCTTGGCTGGAATATTCACACATCGGCGAAACCACGATGCGGTTCTTCAGTTCCAGCCCGCGCTGGCGCCAGGGAGCGAAAAGATGGTCCATGTAGCTATTAGATCAATACCCGGCCCCTGCCTCGGCGGTCATCCTGCCCGCGGCCAGCCGCCAGCGACCCGGCGCCTGCGCGCACCCGCACGCCGCCTCGGTCTCGCCCGCGGCTCAACCGCTCACTTTTGACCGCCGCGGGGCCGGGGACGAGGGCCTCGGCACCACTATTGACGGGCGCCAGGCGCCGCCCCGCCTACGCGTCGCGGGGGGCGCGCGCCTTCGCTGGCTCAGGCGAGCCGCGGCCTTCTTCCGCGCGCCGTGGGCGCGCAGGCAATGTCGCGGCCTTTTCGCGCCGACTTGGCCTAGGTGCAAACGGCGCGACCCCCTGCGGCCGGAGGTTCACTTTTGCTCAGCCATTGACTCCCGGCTGATGCCAAGATAGATTGCAATGGCATATTTCGAGGGTTTGGCTGCCGGAGCTGCCGGCATGGGAGTGCCATTGCGGTAAACGCTGCGGGTGCAAAGCGAGCCGCAGCGTGAAAGCAGGGAATGGGAGCGATGCCGCCACCCGACAAAATGCGTGGTTTGGCCCGCAGCCTCGTTGTTTACGAGGCCGATGCCAGTACGACCACGCTGCGCGCCCAACCCGCAACGGTGCGCGCCTATGAGGCGCTGCGTCGGCAGCTTGGCTCAACCGTGGGTGTTGACGGCTTTCAGGCGGTCGCTGCTCGCGCCTTGGCGCTAGCGAAGGCGCAATCACCCCGCCTCAACGCCGCCCAGGTTGCTGCGAATGGCGCCTTGCGCGGTCTGGAAGAAATCGAGTCCCCGACGGATGCGGATGCGGATCGCGAGGCCGGCATCGCTCTGATCGCACAGCTGCTCGAGCTGTTTCTCACCTTCCTGGGCGAGGCGACAACCCTGCAATTGATTGACGACTTGCACCTTCAAGCTGACATCCCGGCAGCGCCGGCAACCACCGCAGCGGACGCGGTCGCCGGGGCAGCGGCCGATGGACCAGCAACGGCTGCGGCTTTCGGCGACCTTCTTGTGGACATTGACCGGCTGAGGAGCGTGGGCGAGCATATTGCAACCCTCGCGGCCCAGTACCCCGGGATGGAGGAGGGACTCTTGAGTGTTGCGGGAAACATTCACAGCATTGCCACGGTGCTGGATGTTTTCACGCTCATCAAAAGCAAGGCTGGCGGCCCCCTGCAAGCAGCACTGCTCCCGCCCGCCGATGGCTATGTGCATTGAGTTCCGCCCGCACCGTACCCAGAGCGGCGCTGGAGGCGGCACCCCTCACGGCCGCGGGCGATTGCAGAAGGCCGGAAGCGCCGCCCCGATCCACCTACGCGGCCGATAACGGGAAATGAGCGCATCTGCCTTGCACCACGTGTCAACATGACGGTCGCCCCGGGAATGCGAGATTTAGCCCGTCGTCTTCTCATTTATGAAGCCGCCGCTAACCCGCTCCCCGCGCCCTCGGAGCCTGCGGCGCTTCGCGTCTACGCGAAGCTACGCCAGGGAGTGGGCGAATTTGCTGGCATCGCGGGTTTTCAAGCGTTCGCTTCCCGCGCCTTGACGCTGGCCCAGAGGGACGCTCCCGGCCTTAGCGCGGCCCGGGTTGCGGGAGACGGGTCATTGCAGGGTCTGGGCGAGGATGGCCATCCAATGAAGAACGACAAGGATCAGGCTGCCGAGTCCCCAGCGGACGAGGGAGGACTCGTCCTCATCGCTCGCCTCCTCTGCCTGCTGGTTACCTTTCTTGGCGAAGCCTTGACATTGAGCCTGCTACGGGTTGCCTGGCCAGGCGCAGCCCTCGACGATTACCATTCCGAGCACGCGAGAAAAGCATGAGCACCCAAGACAAAGCGACGATCCGCAAATTACCTACCGGCGTTCCCGGGCTGGACGAGATTGTGGGGGGCGGTCTCCCGGAATTTTCCTTCAACATCATCGCCGGGGAACCGGGCAGCGGCAAGACGACGCTGGCGCATCAATTTGTGTTCGCCAACGCCACTCCGGCGCAGCCCGCGCTCTACTTCACCGTCCTCGGCGAGTCTGCCATCAAGATGCTGCGATACCAGCAACAGTACACGTTTTTCGATCCCGCCAAGCTGCCGGGGTCCATTCGCTTCATCAATCTGAGTCAGGTGGTCTTAGATGGTGACCTGGGCGCGGTCTTGAATGGGATTACCACGGAAGTTGAACGCTTCAACCCCGCATTCGTAGTCGTCGACTCCTTCCGAACCATGGTGCGGAAGCCGTTGAGTGATTTAGACCTGCAATCGTTCATTCAACGCTTATCGCTGTTCTTGGCCAGTTGGCAGGCGACCACGTTTCTGATCGGCGAATATGCCGAGGACGAGCTGCACGACAATCCCATATTCACCGTCGCCGATGGGCTGTTCTGGTTGCGGCAAGCGCCGGAGCGGAACTCAATTATAAGAAAGCTGCAGATTATTAAACTGCGCGGCCAGAATTCCGTGCCGGGACTGCACACGTTCCGCATTACCGAGGCCGGCGTGCAGGCGTTTTCGCGCACGTTCGGGCTGACTGGACGCGTGAGGAATCCGCCCAGCCATAGGCGTCTTTGCTTCGGGATTCCCGAGTTGGACCACATGCTCAGTGGCGGCGTTCGCGAAGGCGACAGCGTGCTCGTAGCCGGGCCTTCGGGAACCGGGAAATCGGTCCTGGCAACCCAATTTATTGCCGAGGGCCTACGCCAAGGAGAGCCGGGAATCGTGGCCGTCTTTGAGGAGTGTCCGCAGGCGTACGCGGAGCGGGCCGCCAACCTAGGGTTGGATCTGGAAACGCCGCAGAAGGAGGGAAAGCTCGCGATCCTCTATTTGCGGCCGCTGGATCTCTCCGTGGATGAGACCATGCACTCGATCCTCTACGCGGTGGAGAAGATTGGCGCCAAGCGACTGATCATTGATTCGCTGGCTGGCTTTGAAATGGCTCTGGCGCCAGGCTTCCGTGCCGACTTTCGCGAATCGCTCTATCGCATGATCTTCGCTTTGACGGGAATCGGGGTGACGATTCTGAGCACGGTGGAAGTGGATGAGTCCTTTACTGAATTCCCGTTCAGCACCTACTCAATTTCTTTTCTCGCCGACGACATCGTCCGGCTCCGGTACGTATCCATTGATGGCCAGCTTCGCAAGATTCTCGTGGTGATCAAGATGCGGGGCGGCAATCACGCCAAGGATATTCGCGAGTATGAGATCACATCTAATGGAGTGGTGATTCTCGGCAAGCGCCTCATAGACTTTCAGAGCCTGATCAGCGGCCTCCCCATTCACTCGGACCGACCCGCGCCGCCGGACGAGCCCTAGGAGCACACGGGGACGGTGGATGCAGGCGAATGAGTCCTGGAGGTCGCCGCACGGGAGAAGCGGTTGCGGTCAGGCCCTTCGCATAGCAGGCCCTTCGCGTAAATAGAAGGCAGGTGGGTGGCGGAGTGGTGGGGATTCGCCATCAATACCCAGCCTCTGGCTCGCCGGTTCTCCTGTCCGCGGCCAGCCGCGAGCGACCCGGCGCCTGCGCGCACCCGCACGCCGCCCCGGCCTCGTCGGCGGCTCAACCGCTCAGTTTTGGAGGCCGAGTCGCGGCGCTGCGGCTGGGCTCCCCACCCCGGCACGCGCCGCTGCGTGCCGACGACTCCGGGCCGACGGCCGGCGACGGAGGCCCGCCGGCGTTCTGGGCCGCTCCGCGTTGCCGCGACAGGCGGCACGCCAGGCCCCGGAACCTAAGCCATGCCTGTCCGCGCGGCCAGGAAACGGCTCTACAATCGCCGCGCAGGCGCAACAGCGGCGGTGAATGCTAGCGTGGGCTGTAGGCTCAAAATCGGCCCACACGGCGCCCCCCGCAACATGCACCCATCCTCGCCAACCGCAGCAGCCCCGGCCGCCGCCCGGCCAGCGCCCCCTGAAGCCGGGCTATTTCGCCCCGAGCGTTCGTGGACGGAATGGCTTTGGGCGGCGGTGGTTTTTGCGGGCACCGCCCTCGCATATATACCGTTCCTCCGCTGCGAGGCTTTCTGGCCCGACGAAGGCATCCTGCTGCAAGGCGCACAGCGCATCCTGCATGGGCAGGTGTTGTACCGGGATTTTTTCAGCTTTTATACGCCGGGTTCCTATTACGGCCTGGCGCTGCTGTTCCGGCTGTTCGGCGACTCGGTATTCACCGGGCGCGTCGTCCTCCTGCTGGAAGGCGCGGCGATGGCCGTCCTCACCTACCTGCTGGCCCGGCGGGTGGCGGCTCGCTGGGCGGCGCTGCTGGCCGCCTACGCCATGGCGTTGCTGACGCTGCCGTTCGAGTTCATCACCCTGCACAACTGGGACAGCACGCTGCTCGCCTACCTGGCGCTCTACGCGGCGGTGCTCTGGCTGGAGCGGCCGCATTGGATCAGCGCCGGCGCGGTCGGGTTTTTCGCCGCCCTGACCTGCCTGGATGAGCAATCCAAGGGCGCGGGGCTTGTGCTGGGGCTCGCGGCGGCGGCCGTGTGGCTGGTGCGCCGGCCACCGTGGCGCGCGCAACTGCGGCCGCGGCAAGGATGGGCAATCGCGGCGGGATTCGCCCTGCCGGCGCTGGCCACCGCGGCGTACTTCGCCAGCCAAGGCGCGCTGGGCGCAATGATCGCGGATGTCCTTTGGCCGCTGCGGCATTATCTCGCCGCCAATTCGCTGCCCTACGGATATATGTTTTTCCACGCGCCTATCCCGTCCACCGGTTCCTGGCTGGCGAAGGTGGAGGCCTGGCTGTGGTTCAGTCCCCATCTGGCGATCCTGCTGCTGCCTTGGATCGGCGTGGGCGTGGCGGCGGCGCTGTGGCTGGGACTGCGGCCCCATCGCCCCTCCGGGCCGGCTCGGGGCTATTACCTATTGGTTGGAACGGTCATGGCCGGCTTGCTGTTGAGCGTAGTGCTGACGCGGCAGGATTACGGCCACGTCGCCTATTTGACGCCCATTTTCGTCCTCACCTTGGCCTGGATCACGGGCCGCCGAAACCCGGGCCCGGCGGCCCGCGCGGCGGCGCCGGTCATCGCCGTGTACGTGCTGTTGTTTTTTACCGTGGCCGGCGTACATTACTGGGCCCGCGCCCTTGGCGGATTTCCCGCCACCGTGGCCACCGCGCACGGCCGGCTGCGCATGGCGGTTCCCGATCCCGTGCTGGCCTACCTGCGGCGCCTGCCGCCCGGACCGATCTTCGTTTACCCCTACCTGCCGGATTACTACTATCTGTCCGGGCGCGCCAATCCCACCCGCTTCGCCTGGCTGCAGTGGGGACAGAACTCACCCCGGCAGTTCGCGGCCGCGCGGGCCGAATTAGCCGCCACACCGCCCGTGGCGGTTCTGTTCGACTTAGGCGCGATCCAATGGGAGGCAAAGAACTTCCCCGGCATGCCGGTCAATTCCTTCTCCGGCGCGCGCCGCCTTGAAGCCTATCTGCTGCGGCGCTTCCACCATTGCGCCACCATGCCGGCGCCGCCGCAACTCTGGGCCGTGCTCCTGCCCCGGGGCGTTCCCTGCCTGCCGGCGGTGGGCTGGCCCTGGCTCAATGATCGGCACGGGCCCTAGCCCGCCTGCGGCGGGGCGTCCCGCTTACGCGCCTGGTTGGGGGATCCCATTCGCCATCCAAGGCGCCAGCCCGGACCGTGGAGCACCTGGCCCGGCCGGGCGCCGGTCACGCGGCCATGCAGCAGCACCGGCACGCCGTTGACGAGAACGTCCTCCACGCCGCTGGCGTAGCGCCAGGGATGCGCGTAGGTGGCGTGGTCCTGCACCGTGCGGGGATTGAAGATCGCCACGTCCGCTGCGTAGCCGCGGCGAATGAACCCGCGGGCGTGCAGCTGCAACGTATGCGCCGCCAGGCCCGTCATCTTATGTACCGCTTCGGCCAGGCTGAATAGCCGTTTTTCCCGCGCCCATACCAGAATCCGTGCTTCGGCGCCAAAGTAGCGCGGATGGGGGACGGCATAGCCGTCGTTGTCCGCCATGTCGGCGTCAATCGCGTCGCCGCCAATGCCGACGAACGGCGCGGCGATGATCCGCCGTACCGATGCGGCGCTCTTGTTGAAGAACATGCGGCCAAAGCTGCCGCCCTCGCGCCGCAACAGCCGGGCCACGGCCTGGGCCGGCGGCAGGCGCATCATCATGCCCAGGATCTGGAAGTTCTTGCCTAGATAGCGGCGGTCGCTGGGCCGCGCAATCGAGATGACGTATTCCTGCCGCCACCCGGCGGGATCGCGGCGCGTGCCGAAGCGGCGGGCGGAGGCGGCGATGCCACGCACGATCTCCGCCCGGAGCCGCGCGTTGGCGAGGCGGCGCAGCAGGGCGGCGGCGCCCCCGGCGCGAAACCGCGCCGGCACCATGGAAGCGGCGGAGTTGTCGGCGGCGCGGTAGGGGTAGGCATCGGCGGTGACGCGCAACCCCTGGCGGCGCGCGCGCTCAAGCCAGCCAAGAACTCGGCCAGCGGCTTGCCGACCATCATTGCGGTCCACCTGGAGGTGAAAGATGTGCAGCGGCAAGCGCGCGGCGCGGGCAATACGAATCGCCTCTTGAATGCCTCCGGCGTCGATATTCCCCAGTCCGCGGACATGGGTGGCGTAGATGCCGCCATATCTCCCCGCCACGCGAGCCACCGCGATCACTTCCGGATCGCGGGCAAAAATGTCCGGCACGTAGCTGAACGCCGTCGCCAAGCCCAGCGCCCCATCGCGCATGGCTTGGGCCATCATCGCTTGCTCCGCCGCCAACTGCGCCGGCGTGGGCACGGAACTGGACAGGCCCATCACCGACTCCCGAATGCATCCGAAAGTAGCGTAGCTGGCGACGTTGAGGCGAATGCCTTGCCGCTGTAAGCGCTGAAAATAGCCGCGCAACCGGCGCCATGTCACCGACACGCCCTGCGCGGCGAACAGGCTCCGCTGCCGCCGCAGCGCGACGCCGGCCAAGGGACCCGCGGTAGCCACCGAGGCGGTCTCGCCCAGCACCTCGGTGGTGACGCCTTCATAGATCTTGCTGCAACAGCCGCCGTTGCGCAGCAACGCGGCGTCGGAATGGGACAGCATGTCAATGAAGCCTGGAGCCACCACCAACCCTCGGGCGTCAATGACGGTTGCAGCCCGGGCGTTCTGGAGGTTGCCGATCGCGGCGATCCGTCCGTGGCAGATGCCGATGTCGGCCCGATATGCGGGCCCGCCGCTGCCATCAATGATTTCGCCACCCCGGATCAGCACGCTGAAATGCGCTGCCGGCGGGCTGGCGGCCAGCGCCGCGGCCCCAAGCATCGCCCAATAGGCGGCGGCGCGCAGGAGATCCGGCGCGATGGAAACAGCAGCGCCCGGGCTTGAGCTGGGGAGCGGCAGGCGCGCGGCGGCGCCCGCGCCCCATAAACATTGCGGGAAGGCCCGCATGGGGCGAAATGTTACTACGGACGCAGCAGGAGCGGTGCTGCCGCTCCGGTCGGGGCGTGGCGGCGGCGATTCCAGGCGCTGCATTGCCCCCCGAACGGGGCGTGGCGCGGAGAAACCTAAGCGCCTAAGATCAGGCGGCGATGTATCTGGCTCCCGACAAGGCTGAGGCCCTGGCGGCACGGTTGCGAACCTTTCTGGCGGCGCAGCCACGCGTACGGGTCGTGGAGAACGAGGAGGTGCAGTTGGCGCTCGACGGGCAGCTCGGCGGGTGCCAGATCGCCTGCGAGGGAGGCAAGGTTGTGGTGCACTTCTGGGCGCCGGGGCGGAGCCTGGTGCGGCGGGTCGTGGAAGCGCGGGAAACCAAGGGGGCGCTGCACTTGCAAGCGTTGCGTTTTGGCCAGCGCGAGCCCGCGCCGCTGCGCCTAGAAAGCGCGGCGCTGCCGCCGGCCTCTCGGCGCGGCCGGCGGGAGTTCCGCTCGCGCGTGCTCGCCGCCATTGCGCGGGAATGGGCGGGATGGCGGCCGTCGCCGCTCGTGGCACTAGAGCTGACCTCGGGCCTGGCGCGCGAACAAGGCGAGCAGCCGCTGGAGTTCTTTCTTTTTCGCCACCGCCATAGCATCGCGGCGGCGGTGGCGCCGCCGCCGGGCCGGTCCCAGGCGGTGGTGGATGGCGCGCTCATCGCGCTGCTGTTGTGGGCGGACCGATTACCCTCCCAATGCGAGGGCGTGCCGGTGTCGCACATGATGCTGGTGCTGCCCGAGGGGCAGTGTGGACCGACCCTTGGGCGCGTGCCCGTTCTCCGCGACGCCGAGCGGATCTCGGTCTATCAGCTGGATGACGCCGCCGGGCATCTGCGGCCATTGTCGCCGCTGACCGATGGCAACTTGGAGTCCGTGCTCCGCGCCGCTCCCGCGGCGGCCCGCACGCTCCCCGCCGCCGCGGAGGGGTTATGGAACCAGATCCGGCGCCTATGCCCGCGCGCCACCGTGACCCAAGGTGGCGATGGCGTTGCCTTCCATCTCCACGGACTGACCTTCGCGCGCACCGCGCGCGGACCCGAGGCGATGATCGCCAGCTTTTACCTTCGGCCTGGGCCAGGCGGCGCATGCCCCGGGTTGGGCGGGAGAGATGCGCTCGCGGCCCTTGACGCCGGAACGCATGGATGACTTTCGCGCGTTCTTGCTGCGGTTAGACCGGGAACGCGGGCCCGATGCGGATGGGCACGGCTATTTGGCCCAATGCCATCCCGAAGCATGGATGGAGGAGCAGGTGCGATCGAAACTGTCCGCCGTGGCGCCGCGGTGCGACGAGCGCTTCGTCTATACGCAAGTTCCGAGTCTGCGCCGAGAACATCGGGAAGTGATGGACATGCTCACCGCGGAACGTGACGGGCGGTTGCGCATCCTGGAACTGAAAGCCAGTGAAGATATCCAGTTCCCATTGCAGGCGCTGGATTATTGGCGCGCGGTGCGGCGGCACCAGAAAACCGGCGACTTTTCCCGCCGGGGGTACTTTCCCGGTTTGGCGCTACGCCCCGATCCACCCCTGCTGACCTTGGTGGCGCCGGCGCTTCGGTGGCATCACTGCACCGGCGCGCTGTTGCGCTGGATCGCAGCGGAGGTCGAAGTGGAACGCGTGGGACTGAATGAGGACTGGCGCCAGCGCCTGCGCGCGGTGGAGCGATTTCAGCACTCCGTTGGGATTGACGGGGAGGCATCGGACGCATCTTTTTCTTTCACCCGCCCCTCGCGGCGGGTGAATCGCTGAAGGAGGAACCATGGCGGAAGCCAAAAAGATTGGTTACGGCGACTTAACCGGCCGCGTCGGCGTGGAGGAGATTCGGGCCCGCGGCGTCGATGTGGATTTGCTGATCAAAAAACTCATCGCCAATGCGGCGGCAGAGTTTTCCAGCACGTATTATTACTACACCATCCTGCGGATGCACCTGGCCGGGCATGAAGACTACAAGGAGATTTGCGAGGATGCCCGCCTGGAGGATCGCGCTCACTGGGAGCTGATCGTCCCGCGCATTTATGAACTGGGCGGTGAGCTCCCCAACGATCTGCCCGCCTTCCACAACGGCGCCGGCTGTGCTCCGGCCAAGCTGCCCAGCCCGCCGACCGTGGTCAATATATTGACCTTGTTGCTGGAAAGCGAGCGCTGCGCCATCCGCAGTTGGTCGGAGATCTGCGACCTCACGTTCGGCAAGGATCCGCGGACCTACGACATGGCGGCGCGGATCTTGAACGAGGAGATTGAGCACGAGGCCTGGTTCATCGAACTCCTGGCGCAGGAGCGGGATCACAAGACCATCCCTTCGGGCCATTTCCGGCGCGGCGAGCCGGGCGAGGCGCCTTACAGCAAAAACCGCCGTTTTTACAATCCCTAAACCACCGCTCCCAGGCTTGCAGCACGGCGGCGGGCCTTCGGGCCCGCCGTTTTGCTTGCCGCCGGCCGCCGCGGCAGGAATCCTTGAACCCCGGATCGCCAACGGACCCGCGAGGGTAGGCTGAGCTCGTTCAGAATGATGCGTGACACTCGAAAGGCAGAGTGAACGCATGCAAACACAATGGGTCCCCGAGGC
>DAHUYO010000075.1 GCA_027315185.1 Acidobacteriota bacterium | reverse complement strand
CGGCTTCCTCGCGCAGGCGCGCGGCGCGGCGCTCCAGGTCCTCGCACTGCTGCTGGTTGAAGGCGATCTGCCGCTCGGCGCGGTCCATTTCCATCGCCAACTGGGCGAGCGCCTCGCCTGCCGCGCGCAGCTCGGTTTCGCTGCGCCCGGTGTCCTCCATCCATTGCGAGCGCGCCTGCTCGGCCGCGGCCATCGCCGCCTGGCGGTCCTCCAGCGTTTGGGCGCGCGCCGCCAGTTCGGCATTCAGGCGTTCCCACTCCGCGGCCAGCCGCGCCGCCTTGGCCGCCAGCAGGCGGCGCTGCATGCCCTCCAGCTCCTGGCGCAGTTCCTCGTGGCGGCGCGCCTTGGCGGCTTGGCGCTTCAGGGAGCCGAGCTGCTTGCCGACTTCCTCGAAGATGTCGTGAATGCGCGCCAGGTTCTGGCGCGCGGCCTCCAGCTTGGCCTCCGCCAGCTTGCGGCGCGCCTTGTATTTGGTGATGCCGGCGGCCTCTTCCAGCATGGCGCGGCGTTCATGCGGCTTGGAGTTGAGAATCTGGCCGATGCGGCCCTGCTCGATGATGGCGTAGCTTTCCGGGCCCAAGCCGGTGCCGAGAAAGATGTCCTGAATGTCGCGCAGGCGGCAGGGCCGGCCGTTCATCAGGTATTCGCTTTCCCCGCTGCGGTACAGCCGCCGCGCCACGACGATTTCGCCGCGCCGGTTGACCGGCTTGAACTTGCGCCGCGGCCGTACCCGCAGGACGACACCCTCGTCCCCTCTTCCGGCGTCCCCACCGGAACTCGTTGTTGCCCCAGCCCCGAAGGGCGCGAGGCTATTTTCTGGCGCGCCGTCCTCCGCGCCTTGCCCGGCGCCGTCCTCCGCGCCTGGGCCGGCTAACTCCTCCGCGTCTTGTCCAGCGCCTTCCCAATCCTCGCCGCCGGGGATCAGCGGACGGGCTTCAGCCGCCGCTTCCTCCGGGGTGATGTCGAACTCGTCGGGATTGATCAGCGTCAGCGTGACCTCGGCCATGCCGGTCGCCGGCCGGTCGCGGGTGCCGCTGAAGATGACATCTTCCATCCGCTGCCCGCGCAGCGTCTTGGCCGATTGCTCGCCCAGCACCCAACAGATGGCGTCGGCCAAATTGCTCTTGCCGCAGCCATTGGGACCGACCACCCCAACCACCCCCGAGCCGGGAAAGACCAACTCCGCCCGGTCTCCAAACGACTTAAATCCTGTAACTTGCAACTTCTTCAATTTCAGCATTTTACGTCTCCGTGTCCGGGGGGCGGCTGGACAAGTGGTGCAACTGGATGGTAGCCGTTGGCATGGCGCGACGCAAGCACAAAACCACTACTGCTGGGGGGCGATTTTGATCGCACCCAGTTAGTAGCGTGGGTTTATCAGCGGAATGAAACGTACAATTCGCCGCGCCCAGTCCCGCGGTGCGCGGCGCCGAGAACGGCTCCGCGCGAGTTGCTCCATCATTCGGGTTCGGCAGCGAAGAGGTGCGCCAGCAGCTTGGGCTGAGTATATCGCTGCGGCGGACGGTCGCTCCATCCCCTCCCTACCGGGGGTGCCCGCTTCGCCAATCGGTGGAATCCCCTAAGCGGGACGCGCCGAACCAAGCGGGGAGTCCGTCGCGCAGCGACGGGGGCGGGGGTGAAAATCACCGGTGCTTTTACACGCGGAGGCAGGTGCAGGATTGTCCGGTTTGCCCGGGCTGGCTCCCAATTCTGCCCAAAGAGGGAATTGCGGCGGGCGGCGCAGGCGATAAACTTAGAGGCGGAGTTGTTGCGTGGCCGTTTTGGGGCAGTGGCGGTGTGCGACGGTCATGGGGTTCGCCGGCATGCTCGTGGTGACGGCGGGCGGGGCGACGCCACCGCGAGCAATTCGCGCCCGCCGCCATGGCGTGCTGATTCCCGTGGGCGTGCGGATGGATTTGGCGCTGGCGCGGCGCATCACCATCCACCATCCGGGACAGGTCTTCCAGGCGCGGTTGTCCGACCCGATATTTGCCGCGAACCGGCTGGCGCTTCCCGCCGGCACCGAGGTCACGGGGAGGATCACGGCCATCCATGGCGAGGTTTGGTGGCAGCGGGCGCAGTCGGCGCTGGGCGGCGATTTCAGCCCGCAGCCGGCCGTGGCCGTCACCTTCACCGCGCTGCGCTTGCCGGACGGGCGGGAGGCGGCGATTCGCACCACGATCAGCCCGGCCGGGCCACCGCTGCGGCTGGTGGCCAGCCCCAACGGGCCGCCCCAGCGGCCCAGCCTGTGGCAGCGGGCGACGGGCTTTGTGAGCAGCCGCATCCACGGGCTGTGGCATTTTCTGGGGCAGCAGCGGAATTGGAGCGTGGTGAAGGAGGAGGCGTTGCAGAGCCTGCCCTATCACCCGAATGTCTTGCCCGCCGGCACGTCGTATGAGGCGCGGCTACAGACCGCGATTCGCGTCAGCGATCCGGGCCCGGCGCCGCTGCCGGAGGCGGCGGGCACGCCGCATCTGCCGGCGGGGCTGATCATCCACGCGCGGCTGCGGCGCGGCCTGAGCTCCGCCACGGCCAAGTGGGGCGCGCCGGTGGTGGCGGTGGTGGACCGGCCGGTGGTCAGCAAAGCGGGGCGGCTGCTGGTGCCGGAAGGCTCACGGCTGGTCGGTTATGTGACGCACGCGCAGGCGGCGCGGCGGCTGGACCGCAACGGCAGCCTGCGGTTCACGTTTTCGCAACTGAAGTTTCCCGGCGGCGCGCGGCGCGCGGTGCGGGCGCGGCTGCAAGCCGCGGCGGCGGGCCGGCACCTGCGCATGGGGCGGGAGGGAGGCGTGCAAGCCACGGCGCCGGCGGCGGCGCCGGCGCTAGCGCTGGCGGTGCTGCTGAACAGCACGGTCAAGGGCGACAGCGACAACGCGTGGACGCTGAACGCGGGCAGCGGGACGCACCTGGCGGTATGGGGAACGGCGATGGCGGCGCTGTTCAGCTCGGCGCGGCCGGTGGCGCTGGCGCTGGGCTATGTGGGCTCCGCCAAGACGGTGTATGCGCATTTCGTGGCCCGCGGCCACGATGTGATCTTTCCCGCGGGCACCCGGCTGCGCATCCGGCTGGAACCGCCGGCGCCGCATCGTCCGCGCCTGCCGCTGCCGACAACCACGACCCGGCGCGCCGCCGCGGTTCCGGCGCGGGGCGCGCGGTAAGGCGGGCCGGGCGGGAGCGTCCATTGGCTGGGGCGGGCCCCAGCCCCGCCGCAGGCGGGGCGTCCCGCGTTGCCTTGCGCGGGCCCCAGCGCGGCCGCGCCGCGATGCGGCGGGCTCAGGCCAGCCGCCACAGGGGCTAAAGCCCATTCCACGAGGCGGGAGAGGAGAGGCGGGGCGGGCTCTGTTCCCTACTCCATGCCGACCAGGTCCATGCCGACCAAGTGAAACGCGCGGCGGGGGGCGGGGTGCGGTCGCGCCCGCTCGCCAGCCCTGTACGCCGGGACGGTGCAGAACGAGGCGCCGGCTGGCCGATCAACAGGGCCAACCAGGGCCGCGGGCTGCTACCATGACTCTCAAAGCTTGCCCCGGCTGGGGTCATTGTGAAATGGACGCCGAACACCTGAGGGTCGCTCGTGACCGGCTGCTGCGCATCTTCCAATTTCTCAAGGCCCTCCACCTCCACCGCAACCCGGCCGTTCGCATGTTGCGGGACCAGCGCTGGCATTACTGGCTCGCTGACCTCCCGGACCACCCGGCGGTGGAGTTCACTTACGGATCGGACGAGGGGGAATGGCTGCTTCGCGTCCGGCGGCCCAACTCCATCCCCCCGCCGGCGCCGCCGGCGGATCTCACCGAGTGGCTCGAGGACGGGTGGCGTGACCCCACCAGGGAGGTCACGGTCCGGCCGGAGTTGAGCCGAGGCGAGCGGGCCAGACGTTTCGACGGCGATCCGGTGAGGCCTGACGCGCTGCGGCAATGGCTGGCGGACCGCCGCGCGTGGGCAAGCGCGGAGCGCCCCGCCCGGGCCGCATTGCGCCTGTTCGAGGATCTCTACGGCCTCTATGGCACGATTGAGCGCGAATCGGAGGCCGTTGAGCTGGTCGTGGGTGACGGCTTGCTGAGTTGGCGGCGGCCAGAGGGCGGGATTTTCCACCCGGTGCTGCTGCAGGTCGCGCAGCTCAGGTTCGAGCCCGAGGTTCCCCGGTTCGCGGTCGAGCTCACGGGCCGGCCGCTTGAGCTCTATAGCGAGGTGTTTCCGCAGGACGTTGACGGCAGGGCGATCGCCAAGTGCGAGGAGGAGTTGAGGGCGGGCGAAGCGGCCCTGGGGGACGACGGCACGGACGCCTTCCTAAACCGTCTGGCAGCGGTCCTGTCGCCGCGCGGCGTGTTTCGGAGGGAGGGGCGCCCGGAACACGAAACAGAGTACCCGACGCTGGGCCGGGTTCCTTGTCTTTTTTTGCGCGCCCGGAATCAGGGTCTGGCCAGGATGATTCAAGGGATCCTGGACGATGTCGAGGCGCGGGAGGATCTGCCGGCGCACCTGTTGGCGGTCGCAGGCCTGCCGGGTGGGCCGCAGCCGGATCAGGCGGGGTCCATCAGCGACCGCGACCTGTGGCTGACGAAGCGGTCGAACCCCGAGCAGGAGCGGATCGCGCGGCGCGCGGGCGCGACCGCGGGCGTTTTGGTTCAGGGCCCACCGGGGACGGGAAAAACCTACGCTATCGGCAATCTGGTCGGACATTTCCTGGCGCAAGGGCAAACGGTTTTGGTGACCAGCCACGCCGCAAAGGCCCTGCGTATGGTTCGGTCGCAGGTCAACGAGACGCTCCGGCCGCTCTGCGCGAGCCTGCTCGACAGTGACATCGAGAGCCGGCGGGAGCTGGAGGCCTCGGTCAGCGCGATCACCACGCGGCTGACGCAATCCGACGCCAACGCCCTGGACGCCGAGGCGAACGACCTCGCCGTGGAGAGAGGGCGGGTCATGCGGTCATTGGCTTCGGCCCGTGAGCGGCTGGTCAGGGCTCGATCCGACGAATACCGGCCAGTAGTCGTCGCTGGGGACAGCATTGCCCCTGCCGACGCCGCCCGCCAGGTGGCCGCCGGGCAGTCAGCCGACGGCTGGATTCCCGGGCCGCTGTCGGCTGGGGCCGTCGCGCCCCTTAGCGAGGCCGAGGTGGCGGAGCTCTACGAGACGAACGCGCTCTGCAGCGCCGAGGACGAGCGCCTGGCAGCAGGGCCCCTACCACCGCCCGGTGATTTGCCCGCGCCAGACCTGTTCTCGCGCGAGGCGCGCGAAGAGAGGACGCTCGTGCGCGACCGGCCGGTAAACGGCGAGCTCTGGGCGGAGAGCGCCTGCGGGGACGAGGGAGGCGAGGCCCCGCTGCGAGAGGCCGAAAGGGAGCTGTCGGAGTCGGCCCGGGCCCTCTCCACGCCGCACCGTTGGCGACGGGAGGCACTCCGCGCGGGCATGGAGGGCGATCATGCGCAAAGGGTCTGGCTCGATCTTGCCGACGAGGTTGAGTCCGCGGTTAAGGAGCTTGACCTGGCGCAGCCGTGGCTGATGCGGCACCGTGTGGAGCTTGAAATCGGGGGGCTGCGGGGCGATGCCGCGGAACGCGCCGCCCGGGAGCTGCTGGCGCGCGTCGCCGCCGGGGGAACGGTGGGCCCCATTGCCCTGTGGCGCCGCAGGCCTTGGAGGCGGCTGCTGCGCGCGGCGCGCGTTGACGGTGGGAGGGCCGCCACCAGGAGCCATTACGAGGCCCTCTATCATCACTGCCGCGTCGAGACGCTGCGGCGTGGGCTGCGAGCCCGTTGGGATCGGCAGATGGCGCCTGCTGGTGCGCCGTCCTCACGGGAACTCGGGGCGCAGCCCGAGCGGCGGATGCGCGCATTCTGCGGGGAGCTCCGCGAGGCGCTGGGATGGTACTCCCGTCGGTGGCCGGCTGTCGAGGGGCGGCTCAGGGATGCCGGGCTTCGTTGGGAGAAGGTCCTGGCCGCTCAGCGCGAGACCTGCCCGCTCCCGCTTGACGCCCTGCTGGCAGCGGCTGAAGCCGCGCGTGCCGAGGTGGCCGCGCGCGCGGACCTCTTGCGCAGCCGTGGGCTTGAGCGCCGGCGGCTCGGCTGGAGCGAGGACATCGACCGGTTGCAGGCGGAGTTCCGCCGCATTGCGGGTGCCGACAGCAGCATAATGGCCGAGCTGCGCGCCGCCGTGGCTCGGGGTGAGCCGGAGCGGTACCGACGCGCGTGGGCGGAGTTGGAGAGACTGCGGGCGGTGGTGCCGGTGGTGGCGCGCCGGGCGGCGCTTCTGGCCAGTCTTCAGCGCTCCGCCCCGCTCTGGGCCGCGGCCGTCCGGCGCCGGGTGGGCCCGCACGGCCGTCCCGTACCGCCCGGGGCCCCGGCCGCAGCCTGGCGCTGGCGCCAGCTCTACGAGGAGCTGGAACGCCGTGCCGGCGCCGACATGGAGAAAATGCAGGCGGACGCGGAGCGGCTGGCGGAAGAACAGTGCCGCCTGACGGCGGAGCTTGTCGACCGGCGGGCTTGGCTCGGGCAGCTCAGGCGGGTCACGGGTGCGCAGCGCCAGGCGCTGATCGGCTGGCTCGACACCATTAAGAGGATTGGCAAGGGAACCGGGACCACGGCGCCGCGGCTGCGCGCCGTGGCGGCGGCGCTCATGGCGGAGTGCCAAGGCGCGGTGCCGGTGTGGGTGATGCCGCTTTCGCGGGTGGCGCAGAATTTCGACCCGCGGCGCACCCGGTTTGACGTGGTGATCATCGATGAGGCAAGCCAAGCAGACGTGTTGGGGCTATCGGCGCTCTACCTTGGGCGCAGGGTGATTGTCGTAGGCGATCACGAGCAGGTCAGCCCAGCGGCGGTCGGTCAGCGGGTGGAAACCATAGACGGGCTGATCGCTCGATTTCTGCAGGGCATTCCCAACAGCCACCTCTACGACGGGAAAACCTCGATCTACGACCTTGCCCGCCAGTCCTTCGGCGATGCGGTCCGGCTTGTGGAACACTTCCGCTGCGCCACCGACATCATCCAGTTCAGCAATGACCTGTGCTATCAGGGCGAGATCAAGCCGCTGCGCGACACGACACGGGTACTGACCCTGCCCCACGTGACCGCCTACCGCGTGGAGGGCGCGTGTCGCGACGGCAAGACCAACCCGCAGGAGGCCGTAGCCTGCGCTTCGCTGGTCGCCGCGGCGCTGGAGCAGGCGGAATATCAGGCGAACGGCCGCGGCGAACCGGTGAGTTTCGGGGTTGTATCGCTCCTTGGGCAGGACCAGCAGGCGCAGGAGGTCGCCCGGCTGCTCCGCGAGCACCTCCCACCCGAGCTGCACGAGCGGCATCGCATCTTGTGCGGTAATGCGGCGCAGTTCCAGGGTGACGAGCGAGACGTGGTCCTCCTGTCCATGGTGGACGCCCCACAGGACGGACCGCTTCCCCGAAATCGGGAGACCCAGGAGTGGAAGCAGCGGTTCAACGTCGCGGCTAGCCGGGCCCGCGATCAGGTGTGGGTCGTGCATTCGCTGGACCCACGCGTTGACCTTCAGGCCGGCGACTTGCGGCGGCGCCTGATCGAGCACGGCGAAAATCCTACGGCGCTGGTGGAGGCGCTGGCGGGCGAGGAGCGGAAGACAGAGTCCGAGTTCGAGCGTCAGGTGCTGTCGCGGCTGATGCGCGCAGGCTACGACGTGACCGCCCAATGGCCGGTCGGCGCGCGGCGAATTGACCTCGTGGTCAAGGACGATTCGGGTCGCCGCCTCGCGGTCGAATGCGACGGCGATCGCTATCACAACCTGGACAACCTAGACGCGGACCTGGGGCGACAGGCCCAACTCGAGCGTCTAGGCTGGACCTTTGTCCGTGTACGCAGTAGCGTGTTCTTCCGCGACCCCGAGCGGGCGATGCGCCCGGTGTTCGCCCGCCTCGGCGACATCGGGATTCTGCCGCGGGCCGCCCGCGCAGCGGTCCCGCCCAGCGGCTCTGGTTTGCGCGAGCGCGTGGTCCGCCGCGCGCAGGAGTTGCGCGCCGAGTGGAAATTCGCCGCCGAGCCAGCGGCGGGGTCGCTCGCGACGGCGGCGGGCGGTGCGCCGGCCCTCCCCGCGGCACGGGAAGAGGGGTAGGGCGGCCGCGGCCGGGCGGATTTGTTGGCTGGCGCAGGCGGGTGGTGGGAAGCGCCGGGCGCGGGCACCCGTTGTCGGAGGCGCGGGCGGGAATTATTCCATGCCGATCAAGTGACACGCGCGGCGGGGAGCGGGGTTGCGCATGAACCAGTGCCAGACGCTGCCGGCGCGGTGGTTTTCCACGCTGAGCAGGGTGATGCCCTGGTCAATGCCCAGCACATGGGGGCTGACCCAGCCGGTGAGGGGATTGAAGGCGTCGGCAAAGCCATAGACGCCCCACATCGCCGGATAGCGCCGCCGCCAGGCGGCAAGCATGGCGCGCAGGGCGCGGACGCAAATGTCCGGCGTGAACATCACGGACCCAGCCGGCGCGCAGGGAACGAGCGTCCCGTCAATATCGGGGTCTACCTTGCCGTTGGGCGGTGGGCCGCCCCAGGCCATGTAACCGTGCGGGCCCTCGGAGGCGGTCAGGCCCCAATGGTCGAGGCTGTAATCGGGGAAGCGGGAGTGCAGGCGGGAGCAAAAAACGCGCTGGGCGCGGGTGGCGGCGATGGAGTTCTCAAAATAATTGATGTGCTGGCCGTGGCGCTCGCGTTTGCCGCGAAAATCCACCCAGGCTTGCGAGTACTGGTGAATGAACAGCGGGCTAGCGCCGGCCACATACCGATAGCCGGCGTAATTGACCCAAGGACGCTGGAAAGCGTACCAGCACTGCCAGGGGATGGAATGGCGCGGGGCGCCGATGGCCAAGATATATAGAATGGTCTCCTCGTCATAGCTGTTCCAGGCGGCATGGAGAAAGCCGGTTTCCGGCTTCCAGCCCATGGAAAGCCAGCGATGCCGCGGGCCGGTCAGCATCCAGCGGAAATCAATGCGCTCATAGATCGCCGCCGCCAGGCGGGGAATGGCGGGGTCGTCGCGGAACGTCTGGGCGACGGTCAGCACTCCGGCGAGCAATAGCGCGGTATCAATGGTGGAGACTTCGCAATTCCAGGCGCGGCGGCCGGAGGCGCGATGCAGGAAGTGATAGAACCAGCCGCGCCGGCCGGGGGCGGAGTGGGCGAAAAATTCCAGCGTGGCGCGGGCGCGGCGGCGGGCGGCGGCGGGGGAGACCCAGCCGCGGCGGGCGCCGACGGCCAAGGCGGTTAGGCCGAAGCCGGTGGCGGAGATGCTGGCGACATCGGCGTGATGGGGAATGTCGGGCTTGAGGTCCATGCGCGCCCGGTCCCGCACCAGACCGGTGTGCGCGTCGGCTTGCTCCCAAAAATAACGAAAGGCGCGGTGGGAGATGTCGTCCAGGAAGGCGTCGTCGGTGGCGGCGGCTGATGCGCCCGGCGCCCACGCGGCGGCCGCGGCGGCCAGGGTTGCGAGGCGAAGGAAATCGCGGCGGTCGGACACGATTCAGTTCCCTTCACCGTGGGCGCAGCGTGGCGGCGGACGGTGCGCCCAGCCGGTGGGCAGGCACGCTGAACGCCGGCAAGATGCCGGCGCTCCCGGCGGGCGGACGCGGTGCGGCGCGCGCATGGGCGCTAACGGGTCAGCTTGACCAAGGCCAGCGCCTCCGGGGGCAGGGTCAAATGGACGGTATCGCCGGGACCGAGGGGCAGGGCCCGCGGCGGGCCCAAGCGGGCGGCGCGGCGCAGGCGGCGGACCTGACGGTGGGAGAGAAACCGCGGGCGGCCCATGCGAATCCAGAGCGGCCGGGGATCGCCATGGCTTCGATCCACGATCTGCACGAAGGCGCGGTAGCCGCGGCCCAGGCCGGCGAAACGCAAGGTGACCTGCTGGACCGGCCCGACGCCGCCGACGGGAGCGTAATTCCAGACGGCGACGGCGTAGCCGCCCTTGGCGCGGCGCGTGGCCAACGCGGAATGCGAAGCCACCGGCAGACGGCGATTGCCGAGCTGGTGCAGCAACACGAAGTCGTTGAAGGCCGCCTTGGGAATGTGGTCCTCGGCGATGATGCCGAAGCCGCCATAGAACGGCGTCTTGGTCACGCCCTGCTCCTCGAAGACATCCGAGAAGGCCCAATAGGACATGATCTTCACCTTGCCGGCGCAGCGGCGGATGGTGTTGGCCAGCCAGGGCCCCATGTAGGCGGAATCGGTCACCCGCGGCTGGTTCATGTAGCTGGCGTTGTATTCGCTAAAGATGATGGGCAGATGGGGATAGGGCGACGCCGCCACTTGGCGGTGCACTTTGGCGACGGCCAACGCCACCATGTCCTTGCGGGGAACGGGGCCGGGGATGCCCAACACGGATTTGGGCGGATCGTTGCCGTAGACGTGCGTGGAGACGAAATCCACGGGGACGTGATGGCGGGCGCAGTGGGACAAAAACGCCGGGACCCAGGCGGCCTGCGCCGTCGCTGGGCCGCCGACACGGAGCAGCGGGCTGACCGATTTCAGCGCCCGGGCGGTGACGTCGTAGAGATGGAAATAGGTGGCCTGGCGGGGATTGCCGGCCCAAAAGCCGATGTTTGGTTCGTTCCACACCTCGAAATACCACTGCGCGACTTCGCCCAGGCCGTAGCGGTGAATGAGATGGCGGGCGAAGGCGCGAATCAGCGCCGCCCATTGGTTCCAGTTCTTCGGCGGGGCGATGTAGGGGCGATAGAAAAACGGCATGCGCACGGGCGAGGCGGCCAGCGCCGGCGGCATGAAGCTGAGTTCGACGTAGGGGCGCACGCCGCGCGCCAGCAGGCCGTCGTAGACCTGGTCCACGTTGGAGAAGTTGTAAACCTGCCGGCCCTGCGGGCTGAGGTGAAAGACGCCCATGCGGCGATCGAAGATGCCGTGGAAGCGGAAGTAGCGGAAGCCGGTGGCGCGATGGACGGTGGACAAGTCGCGCAGATAGCTGGCGCGCATGGCCAACAGGGCATGGCCGGAACGAAACATGCGTTCCCAGAAATGCGGGAAGGGCGTGGTGGCGGCGCGGGTGTGGATGACGATGGTTTGGCTGGCGGCGGGAGGTGGCGCGGCCGCGGCGAGCGGCAGCGCCAGCAGCGCTAGCGCGGCGGCGGCGAGTAGGCGGCCGCGGCGCAGCGGGCGCGGCGGCAGAGCATTTGCGCGGCGGGTGTGCTGTGAGTGGGCTGGGAGATTGCGCATAAGCCAAGGTAGCGCGATTGCAGTTAGCCGGCGGCTGTGAGTTGGGCGGGGGGGATCAAATGCCGGCAAGATGCCGGCGCTCCCGAGCCGGCGCTCCCGGCCGCTAAAAACTGAGGCGCGCCGAGAGTTCAGTGACACGCCCCGCCAGGCCGGCTGTGGCCATGCCGAAGTATTGGCTGGAGACGTTGGTGCTGGCGCTATCGAAGCCGAAGGGGGCGTAGTTGAGCTGGTTGAAGATGTTGAAGAAATCGGCGCGGATCATCAGGCTGGCGCCTTGGTCGCCGCCCCAGGGCAGGGCGAAGCTCTTGGCGAAGTTCATATCGGTGTTGAAAAAGCCCGGGCCGGTGAAGGAATTGCGGCCGATGCCCGGAGGCCCGGAGGCGGTGGTGTTGAAGTAATGGCTGGCGCCCAGCGGAAAGATGCCGCCCTTTTGCAGCCAGATGTTGTTGGTGGGGTTTTGCACCACGCCGCCGTAATACTGCGTCGGCGCCAACGGGCTGAGACTGGGGCCTGCGGGCGTCTGGACGGATTGTCCGGTGACCGGCGTGAATGGGAAGCCGGAGTGCGCGGTCATGACCCCGCCGATCTGCCAGCCGCCTAATGCCTCCCGCATCCAGCCGTGGCCGTGCCGCGCGAAGGGAAGAATGTAAGAGCCCCAGACCACCAAATCATTCGGAACGTTGTAGTCGGAGGGGCCGTAATCCAGCCGCCAATTCTGCGGCCAAATTTCGTTGGTCACGAAGCCGGGGCCTTCGTAGGACACCACATCCAGCGATTTGCTGTAGCGATAGTTCGCCTCCACGGTCAGGCCGCTGGTCCAGGTATGCTTCAGCGTGGCCAGGAAAGCGTTATAGCTGCTGTTGGCGTCGGGCATCGGCTCGTAGAGGCCGAAAGCGGGCGTGCAGCTGGGGCAGGCGAGGGTATTCGTGACGGTGTTGTTCTTGCCGTAGGCGGGAATCGGGAACAAATAGTTCTGGTACACCAGCCGCAGGCCGTGGCGGCCGGCGCTGCCCTGATAGCCCAAATCCAGCGTCCAGTTGTCACCTAGGTCGTGCTCGACGTCGAAGGACCATTCCTCGACATAGTTGGTGGGCATGTTGGGCTGCGTGCCGTAGACGGTGGCGAACAGGCCGTTCGGGCCGCCGGTGACGGGGTTGATGGGCTGGGCCAGCAGCGGGTTGACCGGGTAGCTGGTTGGGCTGCTGTTGGCGCCCAATGCATACAAAATTTGGCCGTTGACGTACGGGCTGCCGGAAGTGCCGCAACAGATGCCCAAGCTGGCGAAAAACGGCGGATTCTGCCGCGCGGGATCGAACACCGCTTCCGGAAAGCGGTTGTCGAAGATGCCGAATCCGCCATGAACCACGGTGCGGCTATCGGGGCTGTAGGCGAAGCCGATGCGCGGCTCGAAGTTCAGCTTGCTGGCGTTGTAAAACGCCGGGACCGTCTCCAATTTGCCGTTGGCCAGCCCCTGGCTGCCGGGAATGACGTTGCTCAAATACCCCCTCGCTTCCGTTATCGGGCTGAAATATTCCCAGCGCAAGCCGAGATCGACGGTGAGGTTGGAACGGAGGCTCCAGTCATCCTGCACGAAAGCGGCGTAGTCGCCTTCGCGGAAATAGCGCTGGCCCTCGGCCGGGCCGGCGGTGGCGGGATTGACGTCAATGGCCTCGAAGATCGGCGCCGAGTTGGCGAGATCCCACGGCCCCTGGAACACATATTGCGGCCGGTCGCCGCCGAAGTCGTTGTTGTTTCCCTGGTCGGCCTCGACATAGGCGCCGTATTTCAGCACCTGATTGCCGGTCACCTCGCTCAGCACGTCGCTGAAGGCGAAGGTGTTTTCGGCCAGAACGCCGGGCGTGTTCTCGCCATACGGCGGCCCAAACTCAATGCGGCCGAAAGGGAAGCCTTGCACCTGGATGTTGGGGATGCCCCAATTGACGCCGGGGTTCGAGTTCACCTGGTTGTAGGCGAAACGGGTGAAGTTGACGCGGGCCTGGTTGAGCAGGTCGGGGTTGAAGATGTGGTTCCACATCAGCGTGCCGGTGGAATTCAGCGGCGAAAGGTTCAGCGTGCCCATCGGCGCGCCGCCGCTGGCGGCGTCGGCGGTGTCTTCGTTCAGGTAGGTGAGGTAGACCTCTCCGGCGATGGTGTCGGAGGGGCTGAGGTCGTAGTCAATGCGGAAGTTGTACTGATTGCCGTTATCTTGGCCTGGCAGGCCGACCAGCGCGTCTTCGATATCCGGCACGCCGTCGAAGCCGCCACCGTTGGAGGTGCTGAAGTTGTCCACGTAAGTGCCCGTGGCGCCGGTGATCGAGCCCAGGTCCAATCCGCCGGCCACCGCCTGGCAGGTATTGGCGGCGAAGCCGGCGCAGTCGGCGGGCAGAATCTGAAGCACGTTGGGCTTGGCGCCGGCTTGGCCGAGGATTTTGGCGGCGATGGAGTTGGGCCGCTGGGATTGGAGCGCGGAAACGAACTGGGGCGTGAAGACCCATTGATTGTTGAACTGGGTGGTGTTGTTGCGCAGGCCCTCGTAGGAGGCGAAGAAGAACAGCTTGTTCTGGAGGATGGGGCCGCCCAGGCTGCCGGCGAACTGGCGGTAGTTGTTGTCCACGCGCTGGGAACCGGTGAGGCCGGTGAATCCGTTGTAGGCGTTGAGTCCCTTGGACTGGTAGGTGAAGTCGGCGCTGCCATGAAATTGGTTGGCGCCGGACTTGGTGATGACCTCGATGTGGGCGCCGGAGTTGCGGCCGTATTGCGCGGAGTAGCCGTTGGAGACGACCTTCATGGACTGGATGGAGGCCTCATTGGGCGTGACCACGGCGGCGCCGCCCCAGGCGAAGCTGTTGACCGGCACGCCGTCCACCAGGTAGTCGTTGTCGCTCATGCGCTGGCCGTCGCTGGTGATGGGGATCTGGTTTTCGGTCTGGAAGATTCCGAGGTTGGAGCCGCCGGGTCCGGTGCTGTTGGGCAGGGACGAGGAATTGCCGTTGCCGCTGCGGGCGTCATCGCCGAAAACGCCGGGCGCCAGCATCAGGGCCTCATAGGGATCGCGGGAAAACGTGGGGATGGCGCGGACGCTGGCGCCGGTGATGGTTTGGCCGATCTCGGCGCTGTTGGTTTGCAGCGCCGGAGGCGCCGCGCTAACGACGACCTCCTGGTGCAGCGTTCCGGGCGACAGCTGGAAGTTGACGCTCTTGGCCTGTTCGCCGCTGATGACCACGCCGTGGACCGAACGCGGGGCGAAGTGCGGGGCGCGGGCGGTGACGGTGTAGGCGCCGGGTGGCAGGGCGGTGACGGCATAGAAGCCGCTGCGGCCGGTGACCGCCAAGTGGCGAACGCCGGTGGCGGAATTGCGCACGGTGACATGCGCGCCGGCGATGGCGGCGCCGCTGGGATCGGTGACGGCGCCCTGCACGGAGGCTTGGTACTGGCCCCAGGCGGGAAGGGAGCATATTACGACGAGAGCAAATACGGCGGCGGCCAGGGAGCGGGCGCGGCAAGGGGGATGGGACATGCGAGGAATCTCCAGCAACCAGCGGCGGGGAGCCCGACAATCGGGTTACTTGCAGCTAATACTTAAGCCATACCACCGCGCGCCGGAGGGGATCAATGTAGCAGAGATGGCAGTTACCACTACGGCCAGATGGGGAGGCGGCGAAGAAAATCCCGGGAATCGGCGGGGCCATCGCCGCGGTGGAGCGGCGCCGGCGGCGCGGCAGGCGGGAGTCAGCTAGATCAGGTGCGGTAACTCGCGTTGATGCGGATGTATTCGTCGGTGAGGTCGCAGGTCCACATCCAGGAGGCGGCGCGGCCGGCGGCGAGATCCACGCGGATTTCGACTTGGGCGGCATCCAGGCGGCGGTGGGCCTGGGCTTCGGAGAATGGCAGGGCGCGGCCGCGGCGGTAGAGGGCCAAGCCATTGCACCAGACGCGGGCTTGGGCGGGGTCGAAGCGGGCGCCGCTGTAGCCGGCGGCGCAAAGGATGCGGCCCCAGTTGGGATCGGCGCCGGCGACGGCGGTCTTGACCAGCGGGGAATGGGCGATGGCACGGGCGGCGCGGTCGGCGTCGGCGGGGGTGCGGGCGCCCTCGACCTGGACGGTGACGAAGCGGCGGGCGCCTTCGCCATCCAGGACGATCTGCCGGGCCAGGGAAGCGGCCACCTGGTTAAGGCCGCGCTGGAAGGCTTGGCGGCCGGCGGCGTCCAGGGCGGGACCAACGCCGGAGGCGAAGAGGGCGACGGTGTCGTTGGTGGAAGTGTCGCCGTCCACGGTAATGCGGTGAAACGACTGCTCCACGGCGATGGCCAGGGCGCGGCGTAGCACGGCGGCGGGCAGCGGGGCGTCGGTGAACAGAAAGGCGAGCATGGTGGCCATGCGGGGATGGATCATGCCGGCGCCCTTGGCGAAGCCGGCGATGCGGTAGCGGCGGCGGCGCCAAGTGAAGCTGGCGGCGGCGAGCTTGGGCCGGGTGTCGGTGGTGAGGATGGCCGAGGCCGCCGCCACGGGTCCGTCGCCGGCGGCGGCGGGGTCGGCGGCCCAGGCGGCGAGCTGGCGGGAAATTTTGGCGCTGGGCAGGGGCACGCCGATGACGCCGGTGGAGGCGATGAAAATCTCCTCCGGCCGGGCGCCGAGGGGCGCGGCGGCGGCGCGGGCCATGGCCCGGGCCGCACGGTCGCCGGCGGCGCCGGTGGCGCAGTTGGCGTTGCCGGAGTTGACCACCAGGGCGCGGACGCGGCCGGCGGTGGCGGCCAGGTGGCGGCGGCTGAGGCGGACGGGGGCGGCCTGAAGGCGATTGGTGGTGAAGACGGCGGCGGCGCGGGCCGAGGGCTGGGCGACCACCCAAAGCAGATCCGGCGCGCCGTTTTTCTTGAGGCCGCAGGGGCCGGCGAAGAAATGGAAGCCGGCGGGCCAAGCGCCGGGCTGGCTGGCGGCGGCGACCGCGGCGGCGGCGGAAAAGGGCTTCATACGGCGGCTTCCCAGGGCTGCTCCAGCGGCGCCTCCGCGCCGAAGCCGGATGAGGCGGCGGCGGGCAGGCGAAGGGCGAAGACGTCGGCGATGACCGGCACCTGCTGGCAGTTGGCCAGCTTGGGGCAGCCAAGGCAATCGTGGGTCAGCTTCTGCGGCAGTTCGGCCATGACGGTACGGGTGAAGCCGAGGCGGAGAAAGAACTCCGGCGCATGGGTGAGGGCGAAGACCTTCCAGGCCTGATGCTCGCGCGCCGAAGCCAGCAAGGCGGAGACCAGGCGCGAACCGAGCCCGGCGCCGCGAAAGCGGGGCGCGACGGCGAGGGACTGGACCTCGGCGACGTCGCCATCGAGGAAATGCAGCGCGCCGCCGCCGGCCAAGCGGCCGTCCGGGGCCACGGCGACGACGTAATCGCGGATGTTTTCACAGAGATAACGGGGCGAGCGAGGCAGCAGCAGGCCTTGGGCCACGAAGGGCTGTTGCAGGGCGTGCAGTTCGGCGGCGTCATAGAGCCGCGCGGGACGCAATTGGAAGGACGGCCTCATGCGGGGCTCCCCAGGGTGATCTGCGTGCCGGCGGGGGCCGGCCCGGCGAGCAGGGCGGCGGCGCCGATCACCTCGACGCGGGCGACGCCTTGCTCCAGCGCGTGGCGGCAGGCGGCGAGCTTGGGCAGCATGCCGCCGTGCAGCGTGCCCGCGTGCGTGAGCTGCGTCAGCGCGGCGAGCGAGGCCGTCGCCAGCGGCTGGCCCGCGCCGTCGAGCACGCCCTCCACATCGGTGACGAACAGCAGCCGCGCCGCGGTGAGCGCGCCCGCGGCCGCGGCGGCAAACTGGTCGGCGTTGACGTTGAGCGGGCCATCGGGGCCGGCGGCCAAGCTGGCCAGCACGGGCAGGAAGCCCGCCGCGAGCAGGGCGCGCAGCAAGCGGGGGTCGCCGCCGGTGACGCGGCCGACATGGCCGAGGGCCGGGTCGGCGACGGCGGCGGCGATGCAGGCGCCGTCCAGGCCGCAGAGGCCGACGGCGCGGGCGGCCGCGCCCGCGGCCGGCAAGGCGTGGTTGAGAGCGGCGGTGAGATGCTTGTTCACCGCGCCGGCCAGCACCATCACCGCGGCTTCCAGGGTGGCGGCGTCGGTGACGCGCAGGCCCTGATGGAAGCGGGTGGGGATTTGCCGCGCGGCCAAAAACGCGGTCAGCGCGCCGCCGCCGCCATGCACCAGGCAAAGGGCTTCTCCGGCGGCGGCGCGGCGGGCCACGGCGGCGGCCAAGCCGTCCCAATTGCCGGCGGCGCCGGCGCGTTCCGGGGACAACAAACTGCCGCCGAGTTTGAGCACGGTGAGCATGGCGCGGCTAGGCCAGACCCGCGGCGCGGGGCAGGCCGAACATCAAGTTCATGTTTTCCACGGCCTGCCCGGCGGCGCCTTTCAGCAGATTGTCCAA